>DASSOW010000457.1:0-3493 GCA_035700175.1 Gemmatimonadales bacterium
GCAGGTGCGCGCCGGATGGCGGCTGGAAGATGTCGAACACCGTGACCCGTGCCGGCGCGTACGGGTCGTAGGGTGAGATGAAGGGAGCGGCAACCGCGGCGACCAGGGCGAGCGCGAGCATCCCGCCGCCGATGAGACCCATCGGCCGGCGCAGGATCCGGCGCCACGACAGGCGCGCGCTGGCGGAAGGGGTCGGCGCGCTGACTTCGACCAGGGCGGTCATGCCTGGGTCACCCGGGGATCGAGCCAGCCGTAGACCATATCGGCCAGGAAGTTGGCGAGCACCACCGCCACCGCGATGAGCACGAAGGCGCCCTGCAGCACCGGGTAGTCACGCTCGGAGATGGCATTCACCGTCAGGTCGCCGATGCCCGGCCAGCTGAAGACCTGCTCGACCTGGATGGCGCCCGAGACGGTGAACGCCAGGTTGATGGCGATCAGCGTGACCATGGGCAGCATGGCGTTGCGCAGCGCATGGTCACGGATGATGCGGAACGTGGATAGCCCCTTTGCCTTGGCGGTGAGGATGTAGTCCTCGCTGAACACGTCCAGCACGCTGCTGCGCATGATCAGCATGTACTCGCCCAGCAGCACCAGGGTGAAGGCCAGGGTCGGCATGAGCAGGTGGCGACCGACGTCGTACAGCTCGTCCCAGAGGGAGGCGTACTCGGCGCCGATGGTCGAGCGCCCGGCGGTCGGCAGATCGAGGTAGCTCGAGCCGAAGACCAGCAGCAGGATCGCCAGGAAGAAGGTGGGCAGCGACCACATGAACAGGCTGAAGGTCAGCGACACGACGTCCAGGACCGTGCCGCGTCGCCAGGCCGCCACCAGGCCGAGGATCGTGCCGGCGATGATGGCCAGCAGCTGGGCGGGCAGGATCAGCCAGATGGTGTTCACCAGCGCCTCGCCCAGCAGGTCGGACACCGCCTCGTCGCGGTAGGCGTAGCTCATCCCCAGGTCGCCGCGCGACAGCGCACCCAGGTACGCGAAGTACTGCGAGTCGAATGGGTTCGCCCCGGGCTCGAAGTTCAGGAATGCCGGCTTGTCCAGGCCGAATCGCTCGGTGAGCGCCGCGATCGACGCCTGGCTGAGGCGGGGATCCTTGGCCCCCGCCTTGGCCGGATCGCCGGGCAGCACGCGGAACAGGAAGAAGTTGAAGGTGATCACCACGAAGACGACCACCACCGCCCAGGCGGCCTTGCCTGCCAGGTAACGCCCGCGTCCGCTCATGCTCGGGAGGCTGGATGCGGACCGATGGCCGTCAGGACGGCCACCGGTCCATCACGCAGGAGTGCGGGTGTCTACTGCACCGGACGCAGGACGGTCAGCGACTCCGGCGCTTCCAACCCGAACGTCGGGCTGTCGTCCAGCCATCCAGTGAACGTGTCGGTGCGCCACGCCTCGCGTGTCTGGGCGTAGTACGGGACGATGTACGGCACGTCGTCCAGCAGCTGCTGCTGCATCTGGTGCACGATCTGGATCCGCTGCGCCCGGTCCGTGGCCGAGCCCTGCTGTGCGTAGAGGTTGTCGTATCCCTCGTCGCAGTAGCCGGTCTCGCTGTAGCCGGTCGGGATCTCCGCGCAGGTGGTGACGCTCATCAGGAACCCCGGATCGGGATCCGACCCCCAGCCCCACAGGATGATGTCGTAGTCGAACGCCGGGCAGCAGATGCTGGTCAGCGTGTCCGAATCGAGGGCGCCGATCTCGGTCTTCACCCCGATCTGGGCCCACATGTCCTGGATCAACTCGGCCTCGCTGGGGGCGGTGTCGATGTCATCGGGGAAGTTGAAGCGGAACGTCAGGTCGCCGGTCGGGCAGTTCTGCCCGGCCTTGCATTCCCGGACCCCGTCTCCATCGGTGTCCACGTAGCCGGCCTGGTCCATCAATGCGTTGGCGCCCGCCACGTCGTACGGGAGGTCGGCATCGGTGCCGATGAAGTACTCCCCCAGGCCGGGTGGCACGAACCCGACACCCTGGCTGCCAAGGCCGAGCAGCGCGACATCGATGATCTGCTGCTTGTCCATGGCCATCGCCAGCGCGCGCCGCACCTCCACCTCCTGCAGCGCGGGGTGGCCGGTGCATTCGCCACCGTCGGCCGTCGGGCAGTTCTCAGGGCTGACCATGTTGATCAGGATGTCGCGCAGATCGCCGCCTGCGGCCACGTCCGCCACGTGGGCATGCACGTTCTCGGCGTTGTTGACGGCTGCGAAGGCGGTCGGCGGGTACTCGCTGATGGCATCGACCTCGCCGTTCAGCAGCGCCTGGACCCGCGCGTCGGCGTTGCGGATCGTCTGCAGGATCACGCCGTCGATGAACGGCGCGCCCTTCCAGTAGTCCTCGTTAGCCTCCAGCCGGGTGAACTGCCGCCGCTCGTACTCGGCCAGCTTGAAGGGACCGGAGCCGATCATCTCCTCGTTCTGGAACTCGATCGGGTCCTCGACGTCCTCCCAGATGTGCTTGGGGAGCACGTACATGAAGACGATGTTTGCCTCGAAGTTGCCGATCGGATCCGCGGTCGTGAGCGTGACGGTGGTGGCATCCGTGGCCTCGATCGTCTCGAAGTACGAGGCGTATGAGGGCATGTACGGGAAGTCCTCGGTGTCCTTGTAGAGCTGGATCGAAAACGCGACGTCCTCTGCCGTCACGGGCTCGCCGTCGTGGAAGACGGCGTCGTCGCGAATGTGCATCGTCCAGGTCGTGCCGTCCTCGGCCACCGACCAATCGGTCGCCAGCTCGGGCACGAACTCACCCGCCTGGTTGATGGCGATCGGCGAGTCGTAGACCAGCTCGTAGAGCACGTACGCCTCGGACAGCAGGCCGTTTCCCGGGTTGAGGCTGTCCGGCGAGCCACCGATCCCGATCCGCACGGTGCCGCCAGTCGGCAGCTCGCCCTGTGAGGCGCTCGCGCCGGACGAGGCCGATGGGCTGGGCGACTGCTGGGTGGCGCACGAGCTGATGACCACTGCCAGGGTCACCAGGATGACCAATCGGGGAGCGTGGAACCGGTGGCGCATGCGACCTCTCCTTCGGCGACCCGGGGGGCGCGCGGCGCCCATGCCATGACGCTGCGGCGACCGGCGGACTATGGCACACGCCACGGAATCGGGTCAACGATTCGGCGGGGGCCTGCGGAATCCGGGCAGACCGTCGATCACGGCGCCGGAATCGGTCATGGCCGCGTGCTCGCTCCGGCATACTCGCGGCGCATGCCTGCCCCAACCGGACGCGCCCTCGTCAACGCCCAGGTCGCGCTCGAGTCCTTCAGCCTGTCTGCCGACGGCAAGACGCTGGTGTATGTCCTGCGTCGGGTCGAGCGCGGGGAGTACGTGTCACACCTGTGGCGCACGACGTGGGATGGCGTCAGCCCGCAACAGCTGACCAGCGGTCGCGTGCGCGACACGGCCGCGACGATCTCGCCCAACGGTCGCTGGCTGGCATTCGTGCGCGAGCGGGTGGGCGCGACGCGGGAGTCGCCGGCGCAGTTGTGGATCCT
>DASSOW010000458.1:0-17873 GCA_035700175.1 Gemmatimonadales bacterium
AGATACTGGTTCACCTTGGCGCGGGCACGCACACTCAGCGCCCCGAGCGAGCAGCTGTTGAGATAGATCGAATGCCGGAAGATCGGGAATTCGTCCCGGTGCGTGGGGATTGCGCTGGGATCTGGCATGGCGGGAATATAGGGCCTAGGGGTTGGGGACTAGGGGTTAGGGGTTAGGCTCCCGCGATGAAGCTTCCACTCTCAACCCTGGTCCCTAATCCCTGACCCCTAACCCCTATATTCCCCCCATGTCCCAGCGCGACCCCACCTGGCCCACCTACCCTGGTTCCTGGAGCCAGCTCGCCCTCCGGCTGACGGGCCGCGCGCTGCTGAGTCCTCGGGTCGCGGTGGATCTGCTGAGTGCCGCCTGGGCGTTTCGCCGACGGCAGTGGTGGCGGAAGGCGCCGTTCATACCCCTGCCCGATCGGACCTACCTCCGGTGGCGGATGTACACCGCCTACGCCGATGAGTCGGCTGTCCCACCAGTCGATGACGTGATCCGCTTTGCCCGCTGGCGCCGGGAGCTGCTCGGGTGAGGGAGGTTGTGATCCTGGGCGGCGGCTTCGGGGGACTTTACGCCGCACGAGACCTCAAGGGTGCGCTGGCGCACGTGACCGTCATCGACCGCACCAATCACCACCTCTTCCAGCCAATGCTCTACCAGGTAGCCACGGCTGCCCTGAGCCCCAGCGACATCGCCTATCCCATCCGTTCGGTGCTCCGGCACCACCGCAACACGGACGTGCTGATGGGCGAGGTGGACCGGATCGAGGTGGCGGCGCGGTCAGTACACCTGCTCGATGGTCGTAGCATACACTACGACTATCTGATCGTTGCCCTCGGCGCCAGGCATTCCTATTTCGGCCACGACGAGTGGGAGCCGCTGGCTCCTGGACTCAAGGCCATCACCGATGCGCTCGAGGTGCGGCGCCGGATCCTGCTGGCATTCGAGCTGGCCGAGCAGGAACCGGATCCCGCCCAGCGGGCGGCGCTGCTCAATTTCGTGATCGTGGGCGGCGGACCGACCGGCGTCGAGGTGGCGGGCGCTATCGCCGAGATCAAGGAGAAGACGCTCAAGCGCGACTACCGGAACATCAACCCGAGGGCAGCACGCGTCATCCTGCTGGAAGGCGGCGACCGGATCCTCCCACCCTACCCCGCCAAGCTCAGCCATGCGGCACGCAGGACGCTCGAACGACTGGGCGTAAACGTGCGCACTGGCGCGTTGGTGACGGATGTGCGTCCCGACGGTGTCGCCATTGGGGAGGAGTTCATTCCCTCTCGCTGCGTCATCTGGGCGGCCGGCAACAAGGCGAGCTCCGTTCTCAAGTCCCTGGGCGCACCGCTCGACCGTCAGGGCAGGGTCGTTGTGGAACCGGACCTGACTATTCCGGGCCATCGGGAAGTCTTTGTCCTCGGTGACGCCGCGGCCTTCCAGCACCAGCCCGGGTATGAGGGCTCGCTTCCGGCCGTCTCTCCCGTTGCCATCCAGATGGGCCATTACGCAGCCAAGGTGATCAGGCGGGAAACTGCCAGCAACGCGCTGGTCGACTCCCGCCGCCCGTTCAATTATTTCGACAAGGGGCAGCTGGCCGTCATAGGCCGGGGCCGGGCCGTGGCCGACCTGCACAAGCTCAAGTTCTCAGGATTTTTTGCCTGGCTCACCTGGATCTTCGTCCATATCGCCTACCTGATCGGATTCCGGAACCGGGTGATCGTCCTGACCGAGTGGGCCATTTCCTACTTCACGTACGGCAAGGGCGCCCGCCTC
This sequence comes from Gemmatimonadales bacterium, assembly GCA_035700175.1. Taxonomy (GTDB): domain Bacteria; phylum Gemmatimonadota; class Gemmatimonadetes; order Gemmatimonadales; family GWC2-71-9; genus CAMLHP01. The sequence goes on from DASSOW010000458.1 coordinate 1,771, forward strand.
ATCATCCGTCCCCGGTCATCCGAGATCCAGTGCGAATGATCTCGGCCGACATCGTGAAGCAGTGGGCGGAGGAGGCAGGATTCCTGGCTTGCGGGATTACGGACCTCGGGCCCAACGCCTACGCCGACGCGCTCGATCGCTGGCTCGCGGCCGGATACGGTGGCACGATGCGATACATCCACCGGCAGGCCAGGAAGCGGAAGAATCCCGCACTGGCCGACCAGGAAGCACGCTCCGCTGTTGTTGTTCTCGATAGCTACTACTACGACGACGGTGCCCAGAACGCGACCCCGCCAAGGGTGGCCAAGTACGCCCGGGGCAAGGACTACCACGACACCATGGGCCGACGACTGGAGGCGCTCGCCGAGCGCCTGCGCCAGGCCGGCGCGACGCATACCCGCTGTTATGTGGATGCCGGTCCGATTCCCGAACGGGAACTCGCCCGGCGCGCCGGGCTCGGCTGGATCGGCAAGAACGCCATGCTCATCCGGCCGGGCGTCGGATCCTTCTTCTTCATCGGCGAGATCCTGACCGATCTCGAGCTCGCCCGCGATGCACCGTTCGAAACCGACCACTGCGGCAGCTGCACCCGCTGCATCGACGCCTGCCCCACCGGCGCTATCGTGGAACCACGCGTGGTGGACGCGACTCGGTGCATTTCCTATCTCACGATCGAGCAGAAGGGACCCATCCCTGATGACCTCTCGGCCAAGATGGACGGCTGGGTCTTCGGATGCGATATCTGTAACGACGTGTGTCCGTGGAATGTCAGGTTTGCAGAGAGGCGGGATGGGCGGGAAGACGGACCGGGCGGACAGGACGGACCGGGCGGACGGGGCGGAGGGGTGAAGCGGATTCTTGCCTCCATTGAACAGATGACCGAAGAAGAATTTGAGCGGCACTTTGCCGGGACGCCGTTCAGCCGGCCGGGACTGAGCGGGATGCGAAGGAATATGGAGGCTTGGGTCATGGGTCATGAGTCATGACCCGCGACCCACGACCCACGACCCGCGACCCGCGACCCGCGACCCACGACCCGTAGCTTGTCCTGAGCGCAGCGAAGGAACCCTCGACCCTCGACCCATGCCCAGTCCTTTCCACTTCGCTTTCAACGTCAAGGACCTCGACTCCACCCGTCGTTTCTATGGCGGGCTGCTTGGGTGCGCCGAGGGTCGGAGCACCGAGACCTGGGTAGACTTTGATTTCTTCGGCAACCAGATCTCCTGCCACACCACGGGCGTCCCGATGACGACGGCGAGCACCGGCGTTGTCGATGGCGTCGCTGTGCCGATGCCGCATTTTGGCGCGGTGCTGCCGTGGGACGTGTTTGGCGCGCTCGCCGAGCGGCTCCGGGCGGCGGGGCAGGAATGGATCATCGAGCCGAGGGTGCGGTTCGTCGGCGAACCCGGCGAGCAGAGGACGATGTTCCTGCGGGATCCCAGTGGGAATGCGCTCGAATTCAAGAGCTTCAGGAATGCGGATGCGGTGTTCAAGCGCTGAGATCGCGCGGCAATGGCGCGGCCGCAGGCCGCGATGGCGCACCGGAGAGATCGGGATGTCATGGGGCGGCCGCAGGCCGCCCGTACAGGAGCCTGGGGGGATTTTCCTGCTGACCTGCCCGTCCTGCCCGTCCCGATGAAATCCGCTTCGGCCCTCATCGTCGGCGGCGGGGTGATTGGCGCCAGCGTCGCCTGGCACCTGGCCCGTCTCGGCTGGCGTGATGTCGTCATCGCCGACCGCGCCCGCGGGCCGGGCGCCGGCAGCAGCGCGCAGACCGCGGGCGTGTTCCATACCAGTTTCGGCGCGCCGCTCCTGGTCCGCCTGTCACTGCTGTCGCGGGAAAAGCTGAGCCAGTTCCGTGAGGATACCGGCGGCGATCCTGGCTACGCCGCCAGGGGCCATCTGCTGGTGGCCAAGGGCGCCGAGGAAATGGAAAAGATCCGGAACCTGCTCCGGACCCAGCGCTCCGAAGGTGTCATTGACGTGCGCGAGCTTGGCGCCGACGAAGTCGTTCGGCTCAATCCGGCGCTCGCGCCGCAGGGGATCACCGGTGGCGCGTTCAGTCCTTCGGACGGTGTGTTCCGTCCGATGCAGCTGCTCGAGGGTTACCTGACCGCGGCAGAACGGCAGGGCGTCCGCATCCTCTGGGGCACCGAGGTACAGGCGTTCAAGCGCAGCAGCGTGCGCCGGATTACCGGCGCCATCACGTCGCTCGGCACCATGCGCGTCGGCGCCGTGGTGAACGCCACCGGGGCGTGGGCTGCGCCGCTCGCGGATCGCGCGGGCGTGGCCCTGCCGGTGCTGCCGCTACGGCGCCAGGTGCTGAGCGCCACGGCCGGGCGGGCGCTGCCGCCGAATCTTCCTCCAACGAGATTCGCGAGCGACGGCCTTTTTGTGAGACGTGATGAAGATCGCCTGCTGGTCATGCGGCCATCGCCCGGGATCCGCGGCCGCCCGTGGGACACCACGGTCGAGCCCACGTGGATCGAGGAAACGACAGCCCTGGTCCGCGAGCGGTTCCCCGCGCTGGCCGGCGCGCCACTCGATACTGCAGGATCGTGGGGCGGGCTCTACGAGATTTCACCCGATCATCACCCGGTGCTCGGCGCCTCGGCGGAATGCGAAAATTTCTACATGGTAAACGGCTGCTCGGGTCACGGCGCCATGCACGCGCCCGCGTTGGGACAGCTGCTGGCAGAGGTCATGACCGACGGGCAGGCCCCGGCCATGGATGTGGTACCGCTGCGGCTCGCGCGCTTCTCGGAGGGCCGAGCCAACCCGGGCCCGGTGCTGCCCTGATGCGGTACCTGGCGCTGGGGGACAGCTATACGGTGGGGGAGGGAGTGGAGGCGGGGAAGGGGTTCCCGGAGCAGTTGTCGCGGGACGCGGGACGCGGGGCGCAAGACACGACCCGAGACCCGCGACCCGTGACCCGCGACCGCATCGCCACCACCGGCTGGACCACGGGCGAGCTGCTCGCTGCGATTCGCGCCACGCCGCCGACCGGCACGTATGACCTGGTGTCGCTGTGCATCGGCGTCAACAACCAGTACCGTGGCCTGCCGCTGGAGGAGTACCAGCGTGAGTTCGCCGAGCTGCTGGACCTGGCCATCGGGTATGCCGGCGGCAATGCGCAGCATGTCGTGGTATTGTCCATTCCGGACTGGGGGGTCACGCCGTTCGCGGACGGGCGGGACCGTGGCGCGATCGGCGAGGCGATCGATGCCTTCAACCGGGTGGCGGAAGCAGCGACGCGCCGGCGCGGCGTGGCCTGGGTCAACGTGACCGACGACTCGCGCCGGCACCCCGATGACGTCGTGGCCGACGGGCTCCACCCTTCGGCGCAAGCCTACGCACGCTGGGCCCGGCTGGTGACTGACCAGCTTCATCCCTGACAGGACAAGACATGTCGTTTGGACTTCCCGAAACGAAGCTCACCTACGGCGGCTACCTCCGCGTCCGTGACCTGATCGCGCTGCAGCAGCTCAAGTCGGACCCGCCGCAGCATGATGAGATGCTGTTCATCATCATTCACCAGACGTATGAGCTGTGGTTCAAGCAGATCGTGCACGAGCTGGACGGAATCATCCGGCGTGTTGATGGCGATGACGTGCTGGGTGCAGCCCGTCTCCTGCGCCGGTGCCACGAGATCGAACGGGTCCTGGTGGGCCAGCTCTCGGTGCTCGAGACCATGACGCCAGTGGAGTTTCTCTCCTTCCGCGATCATCTCATGCCGGCCAGCGGGTTCCAGTCGGCACAGTTCCGCGAGATCGAGTTCACGACCGGCCTCAAGGAGCCACGTTTTCTCTCGTATTACGACGAAGGCACCCCTGAGCGGGCGCGGCTGGAGGCGCGCCTCGCGGGCCGCACCCTGCGTGATGCCTGGGCCGACATCATGCGGCGGCGCGGCTTCCCGGCTGATGCCCGCGGCGTCGCCGGCGTTTACCAGCACGCCGGTGAGCACCCTGACCTGTTCCAGCTGCTGGAGACTCTCATCGAGTTCGACGAGCTGCTGACGCTCTGGCGCTACCGGCACGTCCAGATGGTGGAGCGGGTCATTGGAGGGAAGCCGGGCACCGGCGGGAGCAGCGGTGCGGAGTATTTGCGTGGCACCACCGTCAACCGGATCTTTCCTGAGTTGTGGGACGCCCGCACGCTGCTGGGCGCCGGAGGGCACGCATGAGTGACGATCTCCGCTACCCCGTGGGGCAGTTCACGCCACCCGCGGCGGTGAGCGCATCCGACCGTGCCTGTTTCATGGCCACTCTTGAGGAGCTGCCGACCCGGATGCGCGGGGCGGTGGCGGGGCTCGATGAAGCACAGCTCGACACGCCGTATCGTCCGGACGGCTGGACGGTGCGGCAGGTGGTGCATCACGTGCCCGACAGCCATATGAACGCCTACATGCGTTTTCGCCTGGCGCTCACCGAGGACAACCCGGTCATCCGTCCCTACTACGAGGCGCGGTGGGCCGAGCTGCCGGACGCTCGGAGCGGGCCGGTGGCCATGTCGCTCCAGCTGCTGGAGGCGGTCCACGTGCGCTGGGTGATGCTGCTCCGGGCCATGGGCGACGCGGAGTTTGCACGCACCTACCAGCATCCGGAGCAGCCCGGCCGCTCGATTCCGCTCAGCGAGGTGCTGGCCATGTATGCCTGGCACAGCCGTCACCATCTTGCCCACATCACCCGGCTGCGGGAGCGGATGGGCTGGTAGCGAGCCGCACCATGGACGAAGACCTCCGCTACCCGATCGGCCGATTCGAGGCTCCAGCTGCCATCAGCGGAGCCGACCGTGCGGCGTATATCGAGACGGTTGCCGCCACGCCGGCACTTGCCCGTGCTGCGGTGGCGGGGCTCGATGAGCGCCAGCTCGATACCCGCTACCGGGAGGGCGGCTGGACCGTCCGCCAGGTCATCCATCATCTGGCAGACGATCATCTCAACAGCTACCTCCGGAGCCGGCTGGCCCTCACGGAGGATGACTGCGTCATCCGGCCGTACGAGGAGCCGCTCTGGGCTGAACTGCCGGACGCGCGGACGGCGCCGGTGGCATGCTCCCTCGACCTGCTCGATGCACTGCATGTGCGCTGGGTGGCATTGTTCCGTGGCATGACCGAATCCGATTTTGCGCGCTCATTTATGCACCCGCGCAGCGGGCGATCGAGGACCCTCGCCGAGCTGCTGGCGTTGTACGACTGGCATGGCCGGCATCACGTCGCCCAGATCACGCGGCTGCGCGAGCGGATGGGCTGGTAACATGCGCGCCACCCTCGACACGCCACGCTTCCTGCTGCGGCCCTTCACCCTTGCGGACGCAGACGAGGTCACGCGCATCGTCTCTGACCGCGAAGTCGCCTCCACCACGCTCAATATCCCGCACCCGTACGAGCCAGGAATGGCCGCGTCGTGGATTGCCACCCTCGCCGATGGCCTGCATCGCCAGTCGCCGGTGGTGTTTGCCGTGACCCGCAAGGACAATGGCGCCATTGCCGCGGCCATCGGACTCTCGCTGGAGCCGGAGCATCATCGTGCGGAGCTGGGCTACTGGGTGGCGCGCCCCGAGTGGGGCAAGGGCGTGTGCACCGAGGCGGCGCATGCTGTGCTGCAGTACGGATTCAGCGTGCTGGGCCTGGAACGAATCTTTGCCCACCACTTCGCCGGCAACCCCGCCTCCGGACGAGTGATGCAGAAGCTCGGCATGCGGCACGAAGGCACGCTGCGCGGACATATCGTGAAGTGGGGCCGGCGCGAGGATGTGGAGTGCTACGGCATCCTGCGGGAGGAATTTGCCGAATGACCGACCTTCCTGCCAAACCTGCCCGTGCTGGGGCCGGCCTGAGACCGGCCGCTACGGATCGCCCTGAACTGGATCAGCTCCGGCGCTTCGCGTGGATCCTCGACAGCCAGTTCCGGATTCCGGGCACCAATTTCCGGTTTGGCATGGACGCCGTGGTCGGGTTGATTCCCGGCTTTGGTGACTTTGCCGGCGCGATCGCCTCCACCGTCTTCCTGGTGCAGGGTCTCCGGATCGGCGCGCCCAGGGCGGTGATGGGCAGGATGCTGGCCAACGTGATCATCGAGACCCTGGTCGGCGCCATCCCTGGTCTGGGCGACCTGTTCGACGCCACCTTCAAGGCCAACCAGCGCAACCTTCGGCTGCTGGAGCGGCTGGTCGCCGAGCCGGAGCGCACCCATCACGCGAGCCGGAAATTCTTCGTCTGGATGGCCATCGGCATCCTGCTCCTGCTGCTCGCCATCGGCGTCCTGGCGGTGGTGATCGGTGTCATGATCGTGCAGGCGATCGTGCAGGGGAGGGGGCCGTTGGGGTAGCGGTTAGGGATTAGGGGATAGGGGTTAGGGCGGAAGGAGTGGCGCTCGCCTTCCAACCCTAGCCCCTGGTCCCTGATCCCTAACCCCTAGTCCCTGATCCCTAGCCCCTACTTGACGAACTCCCCCTCACACCATACCGTTGTCCGCCTCCGGGAAGCCCGGACGAACAAGGAGCCAGTTGTGCCATACAAGTTCCCACACCCTGATGCGCCTACGCCGCGCGCTGCTGTCCGAGCCGGACAGCGGGCGGGCATCGGCATGTCACAAGGTGTTGTGAAATTGCCTGGCACTGGCAGCGGGATGGTGGCGTTCGCGTAGCCACTCGCATCCCCACGCGTCCTCCGACGCCCCGCCTGTGCCAGCCACGGGTGGGGCTTTTCATTTTGGTCGTAAGTCGTAGGTCGTACGACTTGCGACTTGCGACGTGCGACCCATAGAGGGCATGAAGGTGGTCAAGGAATACTGGATGGTACGGACAGCGCGGTGTGCCTGGCCGGTGAGCCGGGTCATGGCGCAGCACGTGGAGCGCGAGGCGGCGCGCCGGTGGCGGCGGCGCTGGCTCACGTTTGTGGACCTCACGGGCGCGCGCATCCGCATCCGGACCGATGCGGTCATGGTCGTCGAGCAGAGCGCACCGGAGCACCGGGCCGGATGGCGGGCCTGGTGCGACCAGCTCGACGCGGAGAGCGAGGAAACCGAGGAAGGAGGTGGGTCATGACAGAAATGGCGCACGGTGCCATATTCGGCACACACGACGACAAGACCCTGGCGCAGTTCGCGGATGTGGCTTCGCGTTCGGTGGCGGCCGCCCTCATGGCGGATGGCCATGTTGGCTACGTCATGCCGATCGGTGGTGTCGCCGCCTACGACGAGCGCGTGTCGGTGGTGGGCGTGGGGTTCGACATCGCCTGCGGCAACGCCGCCATCCGCACCGACCTGAGTCTTGCGCGGGATACGGATCTCGAGCACCGGCTGAGCGCCGCGGCGGACGAAATCCAGTCCAGCGTGTCGTTTGGCGTGGGCCGCACCAACCGGGCCGACGATGCGCCGGTCACCGACCCGCTGTTCGACGACGAGGCGTGGGATGCGCTGCCCCGGCACGTGCGGGATGCGCTCCGCGAAAAGGCCCGCGCCCAGCTCGGCACCGTCGGCAGCGGCAACCACTACGTGGATGTCTTTGCCGATGAGGCCGGCGACATCTGGGTCGGGGTGCACTTCGGGAGCCGGGGGCTGGGACACACCATTGCGTCGGGCTTCCTGGCGCTTTCCCAGAACGCGCAGTGGGGCGCGCGCGTCCCCGAGCGCGAAACACTGCTGCCGCTGGCCGAGCCGCTGGGGCATGACTACTGGACGCTGATGAACCTGGCAGGGCGGTATGCCTACGCCGGCCGCGAGTGGGTGGCGCGGAAGGTAGTGTCCATCCTGGGTGGGCGCGAAGTGGAGCTGGTGCACAACCACCATAACTTTGCGTGGCGTGAGGAGCACGGCGGGCGGACGCTGGTGGTAGTGCGGAAGGGTGCGACGCCGGCCTTTCCCGGCCAGCTGGGCTTCGTGGGTGGTTCGATGGGTGACAATGCCGTGATTCTCCGCGGCGCGGAGCCGTCTTCTGACCAGGAGCGTGCGCGCCAGCAGGCGGCGCTCTGCTCCACGGTGCACGGTGCGGGGCGCGTCATGAGCCGCAGCGAGGCGGCGGGGCCGCGCCGCTGGCGGAAGGACGGACCGCGCCCGCGCGGGAAAGTTTCCGAGGAGATGATGCTGCAGTGGGTGCGCAGCAAGGGCGTGATCCTCCGCGGCGGTGGCACCGACGAGAGCCCGCACGTGTATCGCCGGTTGCCCGAGGTGCTGGCCGCCCAGGGCGAGACCGTCGAGGTGTTGCATGAACTGCGTCCGCTCATCGTGGTCATGGCGGGTGCGAACGAGTATGATCCCTACAAGGATTGAACACCGAGGCCATCGTGCCGAATCCGCGTCTCCTGCTGCTCAGCAACTCCACCAGCCCAGGCGGGGCCTACCTCGCCTGGGCCGAGCCGCATCTCGGTGTATTCCTCGGCCGGGACGTTCGGCGCGTCTTCTTCGTGCCGTACGCCTCGGTCGTCAGGCCGTACAGCGAGTACGCGATCGCCGTGCGGAAGCCGCTGGGCTCGCTGGGCTACGACGTCGTCGCGGCGCATGAAACCACCAATCCGGTGGCCGACCTGGAGCGGGCGGACGCGGTGGCCATCGGCGGCGGCAACACCTTTCACCTGCTGAAGCACCTCTATCACACCGGCCTCCTCCCGGCCATCCGCCACGCGGTGCGGAACGGCATGCCGTATGTCGGCTGGAGTGCGGGCTCCAACGTGGCCTGTCCCACCATCCGCACTACCAACGACATGCCGATCGTGGACGTGCCCAGTCTCGCAGCGCTCGGCGTGGTCCCGTTCCAGCTCAATGCGCACTACACCGAGGAGCGCATTGCCAATCACGGCGGCGAGACCCGGGTCGAGCGGCTCAATGAATTCGTCGCCGCCAATCCCGGCATGCCGGTGGTGGCACTGCCCGAAGGCACCGCACTCCGAATCGAAGGCCGGGAGCTCACCCTGATCGGCCGCAAGAAGGCGGTGCTGTTCGGGCTGGACGGCAAGCCGGTGAAGATGGGTGCGCAGGAACTGGCGGAATTGAGGCTGCTGAGAGCCAAGGGCTGAGAGCCGAGAGCCGAGAGCCAAGAGCTGTGCATGGAAGCTCGTTTCAATCCCCTGACCCCTAACCCCCAAATCCCTAACCCCTAACCCCTCATCCACCATGCGCCTCCACCTCACCATCGCACTCGCCCTCGTCACCCTCGCGCCTGCAGCCGTTGTCGCCCAGCAGGACACCAGTGACTACACCCGCACCGAGGTGATGGTGCCGATGCGGGATGGGGTCAAGCTGCACACCCTCTACTACGTGCCGAAGAACGCCAGCAGCAAGCTGCCGATCATCCTCACCCGCACGCCCTACGGGATCGAGCGCAGCTTCCGCGGCAACCTGCGCAGCTACTACACGGCTCTCGCGAAGGACGGCTACATCTTTGCCTACCAGGACATCCGCGGCCGCTATGGGAGCGAAGGCACCTTCGTGATGCAGCGCCCGCCGGCGCACCTCAGCGACAAGAAGGCAGTAGACGAAAGCACCGATGCCTACGACACGATCGACTGGCTGGTGAAGCACGTGCCCGGCAACAACGGGCGGGTGGGCATGCTGGGCATTTCCTATCCGGGATGGACCACGGCGATGGCGCTCATCGATCCGCATCCGGCGCTCAGGGCCGCGTCACCCCAGGCCTCGCCAGCCGACATGTGGATGGGCGATGACTTCCACCACCAGGGCGCGTTCCGGCTGAGCTATGGATTCGAGTACGCGGTACTCACCGAGGCCGCCGACACCAACAGCAATTTCTCGTTCGACCGCTACGACACCTACGACTGGTACCTGGAGCTCGGGCCACTGTCCAACGTGAACGACAGCATCCTGCACGGGAAGCTGCCCACCTGGAACGATTTCGTCGCCCACCCTGATTACGACCGGTTCTGGAAGCAGCAGACCATCGCGCCCTACCTCACCAAGGTGACGGTGCCCACGCTCAACGTGGCGGGCTGGTGGGACCAGGAAGATTTCTACGGGCCTATCCGCATCTACCGGGCGATGGAGCCATATGACAAGAAGAACCTGAGCCGGCTGGTGGTGGGACCGTGGAACCACGGCGGCTGGGCGGGCGGCCCGGGGCAGAAACTGGGCAACATCGATTTTGGCAGCCCCACGGGAGAATTTTTCCGCGACAGCGTGCAGGCGCCGTTCTTCGCCTACTATCTCAAGGACAAGGGCGAGATGACGCTGCCCGAGGCGCTCACGTTCGAGAGCGGTGCCGGCAAGTGGGTGCGGAACGACGCCTGGCCGGCAACGGCCGGGGTGCACGAGGCCAATCTCTACTTCCACGCCGACGGCCGGCTGTCGTTCGACCCACCCTCGGCTTCGCCCGACAGCTTGGACAGCTACATCTCCGACCCCGCACACCCGGTGCCCTTCCGTCACCGTCCCATCGAGCCGACCTATTTCCCGGGCGGCTCCGGCTGGTACACATGGCTGCTGCAGGACCAGCGCTTCGCGGCCGCGCGCCCCGACGTGCTCACCTGGGAAACCGAGCCGCTCGCCGACGACGTGGTGATCCGTGGCGACATCACGGCACATCTCTTTGCCAGCACCACCGGCCAGGACGCCGACTGGGTAGTGAAGCTCATCGATGTGTATCCCGAGCACTACGAACCCGATCCCAAGCTGGGCGGCTACCAGTTCATGATCGCCAACGACGTCCTGCGTGGCAGATATCGCAAGGACTGGAGCACGCCATCAGCCATTCCATCGGACAGCGTGGTGGCATACACCGTGGACCTGCACACCCAGGACTACCGCTTCCTCAAGGGCCACCGGATCATGGTGCAGGTGCAGAGCAGCTGGTTCCCCATCATCGACCGCAACCCACAGACCTGGGTGCCCAACATCTTCAAGGCAAAGGCAAGCGACTACCAGGCCCAGACGCACCGGGTGTACCGGTCGCCGAAGTATCCGTCGCACGTGACGGTGGATAGAGTCGGACAGACCAACTGACCAGAAGCGATGAACGTGGGAGGCGAGGCGCGGGCAGAGCGTCGTTGCGACGGGGCCCTTCGGACAACAGCAGCGTCACCCGAGGGGCCCTGGGTGAACCCTTCTAGAACGGCAGGGCCACCAGCTCGCGCTTGTTGCGCAGCAGGTAGACAATGTCCTTGGAAGAGTCGATCGCATAGTCGGGTGACTTGTCGTCCACCCAGACCCGGCCGGTGACCTTGCCCGACGCCTTGTCCAGCCGGACGATGTTCGGTCCCGAACGCCCCGCTTCGTCGTGCCGCCCGGTGAGCATGTACACAGACTTGTGTGCCTCGAGCAGTTCCTTGTACCTGCCGTCAACCACCGAAGGCAGCGGGGGCGCCGAGTACGGCAGTACCTGCCCCGGTGGCGTGAGCGCCGCGGCACCGACGATCAGTGCCACCGCCGCAATCTTGGTGAAGAGGCTGGCTCCCGGCGCACCATAGTACTCCTCGAACTTGCGCTCTCCATCCAGCCCGAGCCGCACGAGGTTGTGCTCGGACCAGAGCACCAGGTCGCCATCACGGTATTCCAGCGCGAATGGCGTCTCATCGCCCCGCAGCCAGTATTCGGTCGGCGGCTCCTTGATGCCGCTGGTCAATCCCACCCGGTAGAGGAAGTCGTCACTCGCGAGGAAGATCGTGTCATCGAGCACCAGCATCGCGGAGGCGCTATTGAGGCCGCGCACGGGCTTGGGCCAGCGCGAGAGCCCGGTCGCCGGATCGAGCAGGTCCACGAATGCGCTGGCGACGCTGCCCGGTTTCGTCTCCTTGTGATAGCCGCGGACAAGCAGGCCTTTCGGCGTCATGACCATCTCGGCGAGTGCCGCCGGATAGTCCTTCGGATGGTCCCACATGATCGAGCCATCATCGGCGTTCAACGCCATCAGGCGACGCCCGTACGGCACGACGATCATGTTGCTGTCGGTCAGCATCCGCGCATAGCCCCAGCGGACCATCAGCGGCTCGGCCTGGGCAAGCCTATCGACGCGCCAGCGCACCGCGCCGGTCCGCAGTTCCAGCCGCATGACACCGCCATGCGTTGGGAACAGCACCAGCGAAGTGTCGGCGGCCACCAGCGCCGGCTGGGCGATCGTGAGCCAGACGTCGCGCGCGACCTTGGGCTTGAGCGGGGGAACGATGAGTGAGTCCTGCCGCCACAGGACGATGCCGGAATCAAGGGAGACGGCGAGCAGCGAATTCAGGCCGGTCTCCGTCTCGCCGAGCAGCAGCATGAGGTTGAACGCCTCAAGGGCGAGCGAGCGGTGCCACTTCCCCGGTGGGAGGTCTTCCGAGCTCCAGCGAGCGTCGCCAGTCCACCGATCGACAACGATCGTACCCGACGGGGTCGTGAGCCGAAGCGTATTGCGAGCCAAGAGCCAGTAGTCGGTGGCCTGGCGCGACGCCCAGACTGGGACGCCGGTGGCGGCATTGAGGGTCACGACTCCGCTGTCGGAGTGCGCGACGATCATCCCGTCTTCCGTAAACGTGAAGGCGTCAATGTCAGCCGGAGACTGGTAACGCCAGCGAATGCTGTCTTGCGCGAGGACTGGGCGGTGTGCCAGCGCTGCCAGCGCCAGCAGGCCGCCCAGGATTGCATGCCAGCGCGACATGGAGCGACCCTCCGATCGTCGGGTGAGGCGAGTATCCCAACATCAGAGCCTATGCGGCCGAGTCAAGCGGGAGTCAAGACGCGGCCTCAGACCCGCAGCCGTGCGGCTATTTCCGCTCCCACCTCTGCCGGAGAACCCGTCGCGTCGACCACCAGCGCATCATCCGGCTCTTCCAGGTCGGCAAACTGTGACGGTGCCAGGTCGGCCTTGGCGTAATGCCCGCTCCGGTGCTGCAACCGTTCGGCCGCCACGGACGGCGGGACCTTGAGATAGACGAGCTGCACCGGCGCGTTGCCTGCCGCCGTTCGCAGCTGGCGGCGATACTTCTCCTTAAGCGCGGAACACGCCATCACCAATGACGTGCCGGCAGATGCCGCCTCGGCGATCACGTCGCTCAATCGCTCGAGCCAGGGCGCGCGGTCGGCGTCGGTGAGCCCTTCACCACGGGCCATCCTGGCCCGGTTCGCCTCGGAGTGATAGTCGTCGGCCTCGACGAACCGCCAGCCAAGCTGCCTGGCCAGGAGCGTGCCAATCGTGGTCTTGCCCGCGCCGGAGACGCCCATGAGGATGATGATCATGCGCTGCTATGAGCTATGAGCTGTGTGCTGTGAGCTGTGAGCTGTGAGCGGCAAATCTCGCTGCATCCGGCGCCTCAATCACAGCTCGCAGCTCGCAGCTCTCAGCTTCCAGCCTCCACCTTCACATAGTACTCCGGGTTTACCTCGAGATCGGCGCCCGCGGCGAGCGGCGACCGCATCGTCTGCCATTGCTCGGTCGGGTCGATGCGCATGGTTCGGTTGCCCGGCAGCACCAGGTCCACCGGCATGTCGAAGCCCTGGATGACGTCCGTCCAGCGATATGAGAGCGAATCGCCGGTGACCCGATATTCCAGCTTCGGGATCATCACCGTTTCCTGGTACTGCACGAAGATCTTCGTGAGGTCGACCCCGGTCATCCGGCTCATGTAGTCGCGGACCTGCTTCGCGGTCACCGTCTGGTGCCGGAACGTGCTGTTGAGCCCGCGCAGCGTGGCCAGCCATTTCGCATCGTCATTCACCACGGCGCGCATGGTCATCAGCATGTTGGCACCCTTGGGGTAGCGATCCTGCGAGCTGGGGACGTCGTTCACGCCGTAGGCGCCGATGATCGGCATGTCATTCCTGATCATGCTGGTCCGAAGTCCGACCAGGTAGCGGTCACCCGCGGCCCTCCCCTTGGTGCACTCCAGGTAGAGTGCCTCGGCGTACATCCCGAAGCTCTCGTGGATCCACATGTCGGCGTGGTCCCTGGCGCTGATGTTGTTGCCGAACCATTCGTGGGCGCTCTCGTGCACCACGATATAGTCCCAGCCCATCCCTTCGCCGGTCTTGGACAGATCCCGCCCGAGGTACCCGCTCAGGTACTCGTTGCCATACGCGATGCCACTCTGGTGCTCCATGCCCAGGTAGGGGACCTCGATCAGCTTGTAACCATCCTTGTACCACGGGTAGGGGCCGAACCAGTGCTCGAAGCACTGGAGCATCGTCTTGACCTGGGGAATGAGCGCTTGCGCCTTGCCCTCATGGTTGGCGAGCGCCCAGAATTCAATGGTGAGCTTGCCATCGAGCCCCTGGTATTCGTCGCGAACCGGGACATAACGCGGGCTCGCGTTGATGGCGACGTTATAGCTGTTGATGGGGTTGGAGACGAACCACTCATAGGTCGTAGTGCCGTCGCCGTTGGGCATGGTGGAGCGGAGCCGTCCGTTGGAAATGTCCTTGATCGGATCCGGCAGGGTGATCGCGATGCGCTGGCTATCGGGCTCGTCGGCCGGAAGATCCTTGAGCGGCCACCAGGTGCTGGCGCCGGGTCCTTCGTTCGAGGTGGCAATCCACGGAGCGCCAGTGCTGTCGACTGCCCAGTGAAAGGGCCCGCCGCGCCGCCGGCGTGGCGCAGTGGTGTCGCGCATGGCGAATGATCCGTGATAGTACACGGTCAGCGCCTGGGTGCTGCCTTTCGGCTGCGGCGCGGCGAGCGTCACAAAGAACGCATTCCCGTCACGGCGAAACGTGAGCGGCTTGCCATCCTGGAGTACGCTGTCCATCACCATGGGAACCTGGAGGTCGATCTGCATTTCGCTCGCCGGCTGGAGCACGCGGTAGGTGATGCCGTTCCAGCCCGAGAGGCTGCTGTCAGGCGGGTTCACCCGCACGTGGAGGTCGTAGAACGCCGCATCCCACCAGGCGCGTCCGGGACCATCCGACCCGCGCAGCGTCTCTGCGTGGGTGAAGAAGCGCTGCTGTGCCAGTGCTGTGGTCGGCAGAGCGAGCGCCAGGGTCAGGAGAAGTGAGTATCGCACGGGTGGCAACCAGGTGAGTGTTAGGGGTGAGGGAAATGTAGCTGGGAGCTGTGAGCTATGAGCTGCGAGCTGCGAGTCGCGGCGCTCGCCAGGACTGTCGTTGCGAGCAGGCCGTAGGCCTGCGAAGCAACCTTGCAGCCCGACCGCGATCTCACGGACGGAGCTCCGCCGGGGACTCCGATGTCGGGCTGCAAGGTTGCTTCGTCGCACGCTCCGCGTGCTCCTCGCAATGACATCGCAGGGCTCACAGCTCATAGCTCACAGCTCCTTCAGCCTTTAGCTTCCTGCATGCCCCGGCTAACAATCGCACTGCTCCTCGCGCTGACGGCAGTCCAAACGGCCTCCGCCCAGGACACCCTGCCGTACCGTAACCCACACCTCTCAACCGAAGTGCGCGCGCGTGACCTGCTGAGACGCATGACGCTGGAGGAGAAGTTCTGGCAGCTCTACATGACGCCGGGAGATCTCACCGACACTACCACTGACCACTCGCACGGCGTTTTCGGGCTCCAGGTACCGGCTGCCTCGTCCGCCTCGGCGGATGCCCAGCGCATCAATACCATCCAGCGCTATTTCGTCATGCAGACCCGGCTGGGTATTCCGATCGTCCCATTCGAGGAGGCGGTGCACGGACTGGTGCGGCCTGGTGCCACGGTTTTTCCGGCTGCGATCGGACTGGCGGCTGCGTGGGACACAAGTCTCATGTCGCAAGTCGCAAGCTCCATCGCTGAAGAGGCACGGTCCCGCGGAATTCGTCAGGCGCTTTCGCCCGTCGTGAACCTGGCGGATGACGTGCGATGGGGGCGGGTGGAAGAGACCTATGGCGAGGATCCGTGGCTGGCCTCCGCCATGACGCGCGCGTACGTAAGCGCCTTCGAGCGGGCTGGCGTCGTGGCGACCCCCAAGCACTTTGTGGCGAACGTCGGTGCCGGCGGGCGCGACAGTTATCCGATTGAGGTGAGCCGGCGCCGGCTCGAGGAATATTTCTTCCCGCCATTTCGCGCAGCGCTTTCGGCGGGCGCGCAGTCCGTCATGACGGCCTACAATTCCGTCGATGGCGTGCCCGCCACCCAGAGTCGCTTCCTGCTTACCGACATCCTTCGCAAGCAGTGGAACTTCGATGGCTTCGTGATCTCGGACGCCGCGGCCACCGGCGGTGCGGTCGTGCTGCATCACACCGAGC
>DASSOW010000459.1:0-3817 GCA_035700175.1 Gemmatimonadales bacterium
TTGAGCGCCTTCTCGATGTCCCGGATATTGTCGGCCACCGCGGCGGAGTTGATGAGGATCTCGCAGGCCGGCACCCGGCCACGGCCGTCGGAGCGCGGCACCAGCCGCAGGCACACCACCGCCTGCAGCGCGGTGGAAAGCAGTGAGCGGATCTCCTGGTGCTGGTGCGGCGGGTAGAAGGAGATGACCCGGTTGATGGTCTGGGTGGCGTCGGTGGTGTGCAGCGTGGAGAACACCAGGTGGCCGGTGTCGGCCGCCTTGAGCGCGGTGTCCAGCGTCTCCATGTCGCGGATTTCGCCGATGAGGATAACGTCCGGGTCCTGCCGCAGCACGTGCCGCAGCGCCGCGGCGAACGACATGGTGTCGGTGCCCACCTCACGCTGGGAAATATTGGCCATCTGGTCCCGGTGCAGGAATTCGATCGGGTCCTCGATGGTAATGACGTTCACCCGCCGCGTCTGGTTGATGTGGTTGATCATGGCGGCGAGGGCCGTGCTCTTGCCCGAGCCGGTGATACCGGTGACGAGCACCAGCCCGCGCGGCTTGTCCGATATGGTTTCGAGCACGGTGGGAAGGTTGAGCTCCCGGACCGTCTTCACTTCGTAGGGGATGGCGCGGAAGGCAAATGCGAGCGTGCCGCGCTGCTGATAGATGTTGGTGCGGAAGCGTCCCACGCCCGGCACGCCGATGGCGAAATCGGCTTCCTTGCGCTCGGCGAATTCCTTGACCTGGCGCGGCGTCATGATCTGCTCGGCCAGCGTCTTGAGGTCTTCCGGCTTGAGCGGTACCATCTCCAGCGGCGTGAGCACGCCGTTGAGCCGCACGGTGGGCGCCCGGCCCACCTTGAGCAGCAGGTCCGAGCCATTGCGCTGCACCAGGCTGGAGATGGCCTGCTTGAAATTGAAGGGAGCTCCGGAGGGCGCGGCGTCAGCCATTGGGATCGATCCTGAAGAGCACCTGGCCGAACTCGACTGGTTGGGCATCGTCCACGCAGACTTCCGTCACGACGCCGGCAAATTCGGCCTCGATTTCATTCATGATCTTCATCGCCTCGATGATGCACACCGTCTGGCCCGGTGCCACCCGGGTCCCGACCTTGGCATAGGCTTCCGCCCCTGGTTCCGGGGCGCGGTAGAAGGTGCCCACCATCGGCGACTTGATTTCCTTGAGGTGTGACGGCGCGCTCGCCGCCGGGGCGGCTGAGGCCGCAGGCGCGCCGGCTGGTGCGGCAGGTGCAGGCGTCGGTGCTGCCATGGCTGGGGGGACCCAGGCCATGGGTGCAGGCGTGCCCTGGGCAGTGCGGGTAATGACGATTCCGGTGCCGAAGAAGCCCTTCACCTCGATGGAACCGATCTCGGGCGAGTCGCGCAGCAGCTCAGCCAGCCGCTTCACGTCCTTGAGCTCCACCGACTTGAGGCCCGGCATCTTCTCCAGCAGCTGTGCCAGCTGCCGCATCTCATCAGCATTCATGCGTAGGTCTGGCTCCCGTTGCGGACCACATCCACTCCCGGCCTTCAGACGAGTTCAATCAGTTCGGTGCGATTATCGGAGAGGCAGGTGGCGCCGTCAGGCCCGAGGTAGATGTCGTCCTCCAGCCGGATGCCGCCCCAACCGGGAAGATAGACACCCGGCTCAATCGTCACCACCGCATGGAGCGGCAGGGGGGTATCGGCCGTGGGAGAAAGTCGGGGCCCCTCATGCACTTCCAGCCCCAGGCCGTGTCCCAGTGAGTGTCCGAACAGCTCGCCGAAACCACGGGCCGCGATCACCTCGCGCGCAAGCGCATCGGCCTCGCGCCCGGTCAGTCCCGCCGTGATCTGGCTGATGGCCCGCTCCTGCGCCGCCTGCACCACTGCGTGCACTTCCCGCTGGCGAGCATCGGCGCGGGCCCCCACGACTGCGACCCGGGTGAGGTCGGCACAGTATCCGTCCATCTGGGCGCCGCAGTCAAGCAGGAGCAGGTCACCGGCGGCGATCGGCCGATCCGTGCTGCGCGCATGGGGCAGCGCCGAACGTGGTCCGGCCGCAACGATGGTGGGAAAGGGATGCCATTCGCTCCCCCGGCGCCGGAGCGCCGCCTCCAGCGCGGCAGCCACGTCCAGCTCGGTGAGCCCGGGTCGGACCCGCGGCAGCACCTCGGCGAGTGCGGCCTGCGCCAGTTCGGCTGCCCGGCGGATGGCCTGTACCTCACTGGGCGACTTGACCGCCCTGAGCCGCTCGACTGTGTCGGTGAGCGGCACGAGCCGGTAACTACCCAACCCGCTCAACCGCTCGGCGTCCTGCACCATGACGTGCGCGGCTTCAAAGCCCAGTGCAAGCGGCGCTTCGGCGGCGAGCACCCGGCCGAGCAGCTCCCAGACATTGACCCGGTCAATGGCAACCTGGGCGGCGTTGCCGACCTCAGCCGGCGCCTGCGCGGCGTACCGGAAGTCCGTCACCAGGGTAGCGCTTTTCGCCGAGATGACCAGCGACGCCGAGCTGCCGGTGAAGCCCGTGAGGTAGCGGATATTGGGCAGGTGCGATACCAGCATCGCATCCATTCCATCCCGCAGCAGCACCCCGCGCACTGCCTCGAGGCGCAGGGGACGCTGGTCAGCGCTCACGGAGATGGCTCACGAGTGCCGTGAGCCCGAGTTCATACCCCAGCCCGCCGAAGCCAGCCACGATGCCGATCGCCAGGTCGGCCAGCAGCGACGTCCGGCGCATCGATTCCCGGGCGAAGATGTTGGAGAGGTGTACTTCCACGAACGGGACGTGCACGGCGAGCAGGGCGTCGCGCAGGGCAAGGCTGGTGTGGGTATAGGCTGCAGCATTGATGAGCGCGCCGTCAGCATGGCCCGCGAGCTGCTGCACGGCGTTGACCATGTCGCCCTCGCTGTTGAACTGCGCCCACTCGAGCGCGGCACCCAGCGCATCTGCGGCCTGTCGCACGCGCCGCTCGATGTCGGCCAGCGAGCTGCGGCCGTAGATCTCCGGCTCGCGCGTGCCCAGCAGGTTCAGGTTGGGGCCGTTGAGTACGGCGACGCGCATCAGCGCTTCAGGTTCTGCAGCCAGGTGTGGAACTGGTCGAGGTCATCGTCTTCGCGCGCCGGCGCCCGGGAGCGTGACTGTTCCCCGCTGCCCTCCCCGAAGAAGGCATCGAAGGAGACTTCACCCTCGGCGGCGTTGCGCGCCGCGGGCACGGCGGGGGGTACCGGGGAGCTGTCCTCACCGAAGACATCGCTGAGCGAGAGGTGGTCCCCCGCGGGCCGGGTGGGCGCCGCGCTGTCCGGCGCCCGGTCTCCCTGCTCCTGTGCCAGTGGGCGAGGAGCCGGGGCAACCGCACCCTCCCAGTTGCCGGCAGGCTCGGGCAACGGCGCGCCGAGCACGCTGCGGAACAGCGCGGACACGGTCCGGCCCGCGTCGGGAGCCGTGAGTGAAACGAACGACTGAGGCAGGTCCGCGCCCGAGACTTCCGCCGCAACTTCGGTCTCCAGCTCGTCCACCCGCTCGCGGAGGCGGAGGTCATTCGGCGAGCGCTGGTAAAGCAGCCGATAGACTGCCAATGCTTCCTTGCGATGGCCCTGCCGCAGGTAGAGGTCCGCCATGGACTCGGTCACCACCAGCTCGGTCGTGCCGCTGTCGCCCGCCGCCTCATCCCACTCGCTGTCATCCGCCTCGTCCGCCTCGTCCGTCCCGTCCGCCTCGTCCGTCCCGTCCGCCTCGTCCGTCTCATCGAGCTCGATGCCTTCGCCCAGCGCCCCCAGCGCCTCTGAACCGAACGAGCCCGACACGGTATCGAAGCCGGCGTTCGCGCTGTCTATTGGCAGCACCGCGG
>DASSOW010000460.1:0-4769 GCA_035700175.1 Gemmatimonadales bacterium
GATCACCCCTCGACTGTGGGCGTAGGCCAGGGCGCTGGCCACCTGCCGCGCGATGGCGACGGCTTCCTCCAGCGGCACGCGCTTGTCGCGGTTGAGCCGCTGGCGGAGCGATTCGCCCTCGACGAAGGGCATGACGTAGTAAAGGAGCGTCGAGCGTCGAGCGTCTGGCGTCAGGCGCTCGACGCCCGACGCTTGACTCTCCAGACTGCCCGAATCTATCAAGGTCAGAATATGCGGATGGCTCAGCCGGGCGGCGATTTCGATTTCACGCAGGAAGCGGTCGGTGCCCACGTTGGCGGCGAGCTCTGCGTGCAGGATCTTGACGGCCACCGGCCGGTGGTGCTTGAGGTCCTGGGCCAGATAGACGGTTGCCATGCCGCCCCGGCCGATCTCCCTTTCGAGGCGGTAGCGATCAGCCAGTGTGGTTGGGGCTGGAAGAGGAATGCTGGACAACGGATTTCCCGGGTGAGTGTAGGGGAAGTTTAGTTCCGTTTGCAGGCGAGAGCCAGCTATTGGTCGACGGTCAACGGTCAACGGTCAACGGTCAACGGTCAACGGTCGACCGTTGACCGTTGACCATTCCGCCTTGCGCATCTCCCGGGGCGGCGGCATTGTGGCAATTCATCGTTCACAAGGGAGCCGGAAGATGCGCCTGACACGCCCCTTGCCCTTCGGCTGGGCCGCGCTGCTGGCGTCCTGCGCGGCGGCCGGAGAACAGCCCGCGCTGGCGGCTCGGGACAGCGCCGGGATTAGAATCGTGGAGAACGCTCGGCCCAGCGCCCCCGTGGACTCGCAGTTCCGGCTGGCGGAAGCGCCCATGGCGGACATCGGTGGCCGGCCCGAGGACCCGGCGTACGATCTGCTCAATGTCGACGCGGCCATGCGGCTCGCGGATGGCCATGTGGCGGTCGTGAACGGGCACCCGCCCGATCTCCGCTTCTACGACGAGCGGGGCCGGTACCTCGCCACGATGGCGGGGCAAGGCCACGGGCCCGGTGAGCTCGAGGGCGTGATGACGTTGCCGCTGGGTCCAGATGACACGATCTACCTCTACGACTACCAGCAGCGCCGGCTCAACCGCTACACGGAGGCGGCCGGCTTTGTCGGCAACGCCCAGCAGACAGCGAGCGCGGAGGGCGGGTTCGTGACGCCCACGATGCGGCTGCCCGACCGTAATTGGCTGGCGACTATCGACCCCATTCTCATGATGGACAGCAAGCCCGGTTACTCCCGCGTTTCCGTGCCGCTGGTGTTGCTCAGCTCGGCGCTTGATAGCGTGCTGGATACGATCGCGAGTGTCCCGGGCTCCGAGAATTTCGTTGCCCAAGGGGGATCCCCCGAGCACCCGTCGATTGCTATCACTTCGCTGCCGTTTGGCGTCCGTGGTTTTTCAAGCGGGCATGGCGACCACATCGCCGTGGCGGACGGGATGCGGTACGAGGCCACTGTCTACGACAGTCGAGGGAATGTCACGCTCATGATGCGGCGGGCCGGCGAGCGCCTGCCCATCGGCGAAGAAGCGCTTGCCGAGGCCAAGCGGGCCGATCTCGAGCACAGGAGCGGTGCGGGGCTGGCGCTGCGGTCATCGGTGTGGGATGCGCCCGAGCTGCCAACCCACTACCCGGCGATCAGCGCCCTGCTGCTCGACCGGCTCGACCGCATCTGGATGGTCGGCCCCTCGGTTGATTCGAGCGAGACCGTGACCGCGTCCGTGTTCGATTCGAGCGGACGGTGGCTGCAGGACATCGCGCTACCGGCCCACTTCACGCTGACCGATGCCGGTGCCGGCTATGTGCTGGGAATCTGGAAGGACGACTCCGATGTGGAGCACGTGAGGATGTATGGGCTGGAACGATAAGGCGTATGGCGTATGGCGTAAGGCGTAAGGCGGAAGGCTTAAGTCTTCCTTATGCCCTGCGCCTCATACCTTACGCCTTATGCCTTACGCCTTACGCCTTACGCCTTATGCCTTACGCCTTACGCCTTCTGCCCCATGCCCGACTATCCTTTCAGGATGCTCGTCACCACGCCCGCCATCATCCTCTCCACCCTGCGCTACAGCGAGAGCTCGAAGATCGTCCGGCTCGCCACGCGCGAGCATGGGGTGCAGAGTGCCATTGCCAAGGGCGCGCTGCGGCCGAGGAGCCGGTTCGGGGCATCGCTGCAGCTGCTGAGCGAGGGGACGGCGCACATCATCATTCTCCAGCGCCGGGAGCTGCAGCTGCTCACGGCCTTTGACGTGGGGCGGGTGCACCTGGGACTTGCAGCGGACCTGGCGCGCTATGCCGCGGCCATGGCGATGGCCGAAGTCATGCTCAAGTTCGCGCCACCCGACCCCGATCCCGCTGTCTTCGATTTCCTGGTCACCGCGCTCGGCGTGCTGGAGGAAGCCACCGCCGAGGAAATTGACGCGCTGGGTCTCCGGCTCCTCTGGCTGCTCGTCTCCGCGCTCGGCTTCGCGCCGGCGCTCGAGGCGTGTGTCCGGGACGGCAATCCGGTTCGTGAGACCGGCGAGCTTGCTTTCAGCACCCACGAGGGCGGCGCCCTCTGCGCGGTCTGTGCCACCCGCTTCACGGCGGCCCGGCTGCCGCAGGAGGCCCGGGACGACCTGGCCGCCTTGCTTGATCCCGGCTCGCCATTGCCGGCGCTCGATGTGTCCCACGCCGCGGCGCACCGGCGCTTGCTGGCCCGGTTCATTACGCACCACCTGGGTGAGGGGAGTACCCTGCCGGCCCTGGCGTTCTGGGAGCAGCAGGGCCGGGAGGGGGGTGAGCGACGGTGAAGGATGTTGGGGCATCAAGTGGGGGTCGACGGTCAACGGCTCACGTCGAACCGTCGACAGTCGACCGTTGACCGATCAGCGGTCGTCCAGCATCTTGCCGATGGTGCAATTCAGTTCAACCGTTTCCCGGAGGTATTGCCAGGCCTTACACCCAGTCTGAGAGGAACGCCAATGGTCCGCTTCGCGTGGCCGGGGTGGTGGCTTGGCTTGTTGCTGGGGGTGGTATCTCCGGTCGCGGCACAGCAGGTCCGGGATCCCCTTCCGAGCGTTGAGCTCGAGCAGAACTACCCCAACCCGTTCTTCCCGTCCACGACGATCCCCTTCGTGATTCACGAGGAGGTCTGCAAAGACGGCCATCGGCCCATCGTCACGCTCAAGATTTACAACGTGCTGGCCCAGGAGGTTGCGGTCGCCACCCTCGCCAATGATTCGACGGTGCGGTTGGACCGGGTGCGGATGGGATGTGGGGAATTCGAGGCGTACTGGAATGGGCAGTTCAGTGACAGAGCACGAGCAGTGACGCCAGGAGTCTTCTGGTATGGGCTCACGGTGGATGGCACGCGATACGTGCGGAGCATGATTGCCGCCCGCCGCGTGACCAGCGAACGGTAAGGCAAATGGCCGTTCTGGAGGGGCAAAGGCTGGCCTTTGTCCCTCCAGAGCGGCCCTTGTCATTTCTGCCATTCCGGCAGAGGCTTCGGGTATGTGGGTTGCGTCGGGCGTCAGGCGCCGGGCGCCAGACGCCGGACGCCAGACGCTCGATCACGCAGCAAAGTATTTCAGTACACGGAGCAACGATGATTCGCCCAGAACGACTGACCATCAAGGGGCAGGAGGCCTTCCGGGACGCCGCAGCGATGGCACGCGAGCGTGGGAACCCGGTGACCAATGATGCCCATCTTTTTGCCGCCCTCCTCGCCCAGCCGGAAGGGATCGTCCAGCCCCTGCTGCAGAAGGCCGGGCTCAACGTCACCGCCCTGACCGAGGGCGTGTCGCGCGAACTTGCGCGGTTTCCCAGCCAGAGCGGCGGAGCGGAGCCGAGCTTCAGCCGGGAGCTGAACCGGGTCTTCGACCGCGCGGAGCAGGAAGCGAAAAAGCTCGACGATGCCTATGTCTCGACCGAGCACCTGCTGCTGGCGCTCGCGGAAGAGAAGGGGACCACCGCGCGGGAGCTGCTGAGCGACGCCGGTGTGAGTCCGGACGACCTGCGGGAGGCGCTGGAATCGGTGCGCGGCTCGCACCGCGTCACCGATCAGTCACCCGAGGACAAGTACCAGGCTCTCGAGCGCTTCACCCGCAACCTCACCGAGCTGGCGCGCAGCGGGAAGCTCGACCCGGTCATCGGCCGGGATGAGGAAATCCGTCGCGTCATGCAGGTCCTCTCGCGCCGCACCAAGAACAATCCGGTGCTCATTGGTGAGCCCGGCGTGGGAAAGACCGCTATTGTCGAGGGACTGGCGCAGCGGATCGTCAACGGCGACGTCCCTGAATCGCTCCGCAACCGCGAGCTGGTCACGCTCGACATCGGGCAGCTGCTGGCGGGCGCCAAGTACCGGGGTGAGTTCGAGGAGCGGCTCAAGTCGGTCATCAAGGAACTGGTCGAGGCCGAGGGCCGCTACATCGTCTTCATCGACGAGCTGCACACCATCGTGGGCGCCGGTGCCGCGGAAGGTGCGGTGGACGCCTCCAACCTGCTGAAGCCGGCGCTGGCGCGGGGCGAACTCCACGTCGTGGGCGCCACCACGCTGGACGAGTATCGCAAGCACATCGAGAAGGACGCCGCGCTCGAGCGCCGCTTCCAGCCGGTGCTGGTAGGCGAGCCCAGCGTGGCGGACACGATCGCCATCCTGCGCGGGCTCAAGGAGAAGTACGAAGTCCACCACGGCGTGCGCATTACCGACAACGCGATCGTGGCGGCGGCAACCCTGTCGGATCGCTACATCGGCGACCGGTTCCTGCCCGACAAGGCCATCGACCTGGTGGACGA
>DASSOW010000461.1:0-8601 GCA_035700175.1 Gemmatimonadales bacterium
CTTGACGGCTCCCGGCACGACCCGGGCGTAGGTGGAAGCGCTGTCCCGCTGGTACAGTACGCCTGCGCTGCCCGGCGTCGTCTGGACCGGCCCCATCACCTTGTGGTAGCCGGGCACCTCGAGCTCCTGGCCCAGCAGCAGGTAGTCGACGTCCCACAACGCCCACAGCGTGGGCGACAGCATGTTCTGGTAGATGTTCTTGCCGCCCCAGAGCTCATCGTACATGAACTCTTCATTGCCATGATAGCCGAACACGGTCTGTACCTGTTGCGCCATCAGGTAGTCGCCGGGATAGACCGACGAGATCTGGAAGGCACTCTCCACCGGCGCATCGAACACCCGGTACGGCTTGGGCTGCTGCGCCAGGTAGGACGTTATCGAGTCCTGCGCGAACAGCACCGGCGCAGGCTCGCTGAACACGACATACTGCCGGTCTACAGAATAGAGATCGCCCAGCACCACAACGCCGAGCGCCGCCGCCGCGGAGGCGCCGGTCGCCTTGCCGGTACAGACCAGCAACGCCGCGAGGCCGCCGACGATCCCCACCAGCAGCAGGCGGAGGCCGCCCGCCACGAGTGCAGGCGCATTGGCCTGGGCGACGTTCAGCCGCTGCGGCACCGCGAGCGCCTCGGCGAACGGTTGCAAGGCACCGATGGCACCAAGCAGGCCGAACGCTGCGAGGACGCCGAAGATGATCACCACCCTTCGCACCGAGACACGCCGGGCCAGCAGCTCCTCGGCGCCCGCGCCTGCCCAGACAGCGATCGGCAGGGCCACCAGGAAGAAGGCCATCCCGGGGGCGCGGACTTTCTTGATGTACGGGACGATTTCGTACCACAGCCGGTAGAACGGCGTGTGCCCGCCCAGGGAGACGAGCAGGAACAGCAGTGCGATAACCGCGAGCGCCAGCATGGCGCGATCTCGGCGCCGCGCAACCAGCCCGACGATCGCGAACGCCACGACAACGGCGCCAAGATACTCGCTGTGCAGCTTGAAGAAGTTCTCGCCCCAGTAGAACGAGCCGATGCCGTTGAACTGCGGCAGGATGGTGCCGATCAGCTCGGCGGGCGGAAGGGCATACGCCGTGGCGTATTCATAGCTGCTGGCCGAATGACCGACGGCGCGGGTGGAGAACGGCAGGTAGTGGTAGACCGGCAGGATCTGGATAGCCGCGATGCCGGCGCCAAGCAGCACCGCGCCAAGGGCAAGCATAAGCACGGTGCCCTGCGAACGTGACCGGTCGCGTTCCGGATCGAAGAACGTGAGATAGAGCGTGAAGATGCCGGCCGCGATGAGCGAGTACAGCGTCATCGGCGGGTGCGGCGTGAGAATCGTCAGGCCCACGATCATCGCGATGGCGCCATAGGCCCATCCCCTGCCATCCCGGATGGCGCGGACCAGGGCCCAGAGGAGGAGCGGTGTCAGCGCGGAGACGAACAGCTTGCCGTCGTGGCCCGGATGCACCATGGACAGCACGATGCCGGTCAGCTCATAGGAGAGGCCGCCCACCAGCGCCGCGGTCCAGCTGAAGCGCAGCGCCCGCATGAAGATGTAGGCAAAAAGTCCCGCCAGCAGGATGTGCAGGGCAAATCCCACTCCCATCCCGACGCCCACGGGCAGGATCCAGCGCAGCCACGCGGTAGGATAGAAAATGTCGCCGTGCATGGCTCCGATGAACGGCATCCCACCGAAGAGGTAGGGATTCCATTGCGGGATGCTGCCGGTGTGGCGGAAGAAGCCGGCGCCGAAGTCCCGGAAGCTGAACCCGGCCACGTACTGGTCGCTGTTCAAGCCGCCAAGAAAGTGGCCCTGCACCAGCGGCCAGAACATCACCAGGACCGGTATCAGGAACACCAGGAAGGCCACCAGTGCAGGCCGCCTCGGCTGGTATTGGGGCTGTTCAGTCTGCTGCACGTCGCTGCCCTCGCTGGAGGATCAGGAATGGGAGTGCGGTGCCGATTTCAGTCAACGTCAGGAGCAGTCGTGACGCGATGGCCAGGGCCGCCGCGATGCCGGGCCCCACGACGCCGTCGAGCATCAGAAGAAAGACGAGTTCGCGGACGCCGATGCCGCCGGGCGCAAACAGCGCCAGCAACCCCGCCACATAGGATGCAGCAAATGCGCCGATGGCCACGCGCAACGACAGCGTAGGCACATCCAGGAGCCCGTGCGCCAGCAGCCAGAGGGACGTGCCATAGCTGATCCACGCCACGAGATTGGCCGCCAGTCCCACCGCTACGGCACGAACACCTGGCGAACCCTCCGGCGGCGCCGAGACCCGCACCAGCTGTAGCAGCCGGCGAGTGACCGGCGGCCAGAGCAGCAGTGCCAGACCCGCGGCACTGGCAACGATCAGGCTGATGAGCGCAATCCGGGCCCACGGGGCTTCTGCCTGGAGCCTGGCGCTGCCGGCCAGTCCCACGACTGCGGCACCGGTGCCCACCGACAGCGCCTGCAGTACTACCGCGGAGGCGGTCGCGGCCCACGCGGCAACGCCACCGCGCTGCGCCATGACAGCCATGCCCGCCACCGCCCAGACCTTGCCGGGCACATACTTGCCCAGCCCCGACACTACCCAGACGCGCACGCTCTCAAAAAACGGCAGCGACTGCCGCCACCCCGCCAGCATGACCCGCCAGGCCTGAATGAGGATGGCGTAATTGACCAGCACCAGGAGTACCGCTCCGAGCAGGTAAAGCGGCCGGACATGCCAGGTGACGGTCTGCGTAACGAGTGCGTGCCACTCACGCAGCAGCGTCCGCACCGCAAACACCCCGACTACGAGCGCCAGGATCCAGCCAGCGAGCTTGATCCAGCGGTTATTCACCCAGCGCCTCGCGATACCACCCCTCCACGGTCGCGGCAACGTTCTCAGGCCGCAACCTGGCGCGCCACGCCTGCCCCAGCTCGCGGGCCTTGTAGACGCGCTGGTCGTCAGAGAGCAGGTCCAGCGTGGCGTCCGCGAGCGCATCCGCCGAGGGAATGACGCGGCGACCCGCCCCGGTCTCCGGGACGATGTCGAGTACGCCGCCACCATCCCAGCATGCCACCACCGGCACCCCGCTCATGAGTGCCTCGGCTGCCGCCAGGCCGAACCCTTCGCCGACGGCCGGAAAGTACATGAGATCGGCACGCCGCAGAATGGCAGGGATCTCGGTGGTAGGAACCGCGCCCGTGAAACGTATGTCCCGGCTCACACCCAGGTCGGCCGCAAGGTGTTCGAGCGCGGCGCGCTCCGGGCCGTCGCCAACGATGGTGAGCGGGAGCCGTGCGCCCAGGGTGGCGAGCACGCCAATGGCGCGAATGGCGAGGTCCACCCGCTTCTGCGACGCGAGCCGCGCCACCACGATGGCACCATCGCCGCCTTCGCTCCAGCCGTATCGCGACGTGTCGGCAGGCATGGCGTGGATGTGGCCGGGCGGAATGGCGCGGCCGGCGGCGCGCTGGATCCAGAGCGCCATTTCGTTCGACACGGCGGTGACGAGACGGGCCTTGCGGTACACGGGACGGGCCAGCCGCCGGGCCAGCGCCGAGCGAGTGAGCAGCGCGGCGTCGGTACCATGACTGGTGAGCACGTAGGGCCGGCCGCGCGGCACCGAGAGCCCCGCGGGAACCCACCAGTGCGCATGCAGGAGATCCGCGCCTTCCGCCATGGCTTCATCGGCCGCGCGCCGCAGCGCCGAGCGCAGCGCAGTCAGGGCGCGGAGGCCGGCGACCGTACGCGCTGCCTCGGCCATGTTGCCGGCGTAGGCGAGCGTCTCGTGACGGGCGCCAGCGTAGCGCACGCGTCGCACGGCGACCGGACCATCCATCGGCTCGCCCACGTTGCCACGGTCGCTTGGTGCGATGACGCTCACCTCGACGCCCCGTGCGACCAGCGCATGCGCCAGGGTAGACAGGAAGGCGCCGGAGAGATCCCCGGCATGACGCGGATAGTTGTGGGTCAGGAAGGTGACCCGCATGTCATTCAGTCCTGCGAGTCGCCGGGAGGTGCGGCGTTGGCCAGGCGGCGCAGCAGCTCGCGCGTCTCTTCCCGCTGGCCGGCGACGATCTCTCCCACGAAGCCGAAGCCGAAGAGCGCGATGCCGCTGATAACCATCGTCTCCACCAGGTTGAGCAGCGGCCGGAAGCCGATGCCAAAGCCGAACCGGAGCACCAGCGCCACGATGCCGGCCACGAAGCCGACGAAGAAGAGCGCCGCGCCCGCCAGCCCGAAGAAGAGCATCGGCTTCCGGCCGAAGCGGAGCTGGAACCAGACCGACACCAGGTCGAGTACGCCGATCGGGATTCGCTTCCAGTTGAATTTCGAGACGCCGGCCCGGCGCGGGTGCAGCGGCACTGGCCGGGAGGTCAGGCGATAGCCGTCGGCCATGGCGATCACCACCATGAACCGGTGCCAGTCGGGGCGCAGCGGCATCCCCTGCATGACCTCGCGTCGCCACGCCTTGACCGAATTGAGATCGGTGACGCGCACGCCAAAGAGCCAGCGGCACAGGGTGTTGTAGACCCGGGAAACGAACGCCTTCTCGTACTTGCCCTGCTTGGTGCCGGTGACGATGTCGGCATCGCCGCTGAGAATGGGAGCGACCAGGGTCGGGATGTCCTCGGGGAGGTACTGGAGGTCGGCCGGGTAGAACACGCACACGTCGCCGCGGGCGACATCCTGCGCCGAGCGCAGCGCGTCGGCGATTCCGCGCTGGCGGCGATGCGACACGACGCGGAGAAACGGAAAGCGCTGCCGCAGCTCTCGCAGGACGGCGGCGCTATCGTCACGCGAGCCGTCATCCACCACGATGACTTCGAAGCTGAAACGCGCGGCGCTGAGCGCCTCTCCGGCGAGGCGCACGAACTCGGGAAGGTTCTCCGCCTCATCCTTGGCGGGGACCAGCACACTCACGTCCACCGGCAGGCGCGCCGGTGTGTTGCTCATACGCGTTTCCGCATGCGGGCGGGGAGGATGCCGAGCTGGTCGCGGTACTTGGCCACGGTGCGCCGGGCAATCTGGATGCCCTGCTCCTGGAACAGGTGCACGATCTGCTGGTCAGTGAGCGGCTTGGCCTGGTTTTCCTCGCCCACCATCTTCTGCAGCTTGGCGCGGATGGACCGAGCGCTCGCGTCCTCGCCGGAGGCGGTGGCGAGCGCGCTCGAGAAGAAGAACTTGAGCGGCAGTACGCCCCGCGGCGTCTGGACGAATTTCTCGTTGGTGACCCGGCTGACCGTGCTCTCGTGCATGTTGATCACCTCGGCCACCTCGCGCAGGGTGAGCGGCTTGAGGTGCTCGATGCCCTTCTCGAAGAAGTCGCGCTGCCGATCCACGATGAAGTTCATGACCTTGAGCATGGTCTGGCGCCGCTGCTCGATGGCCTGGATCATCCAGTTGGCGCTGTTCATCTTGGACGCGATGAACTCGCGGTTCTCCGGCGTCATCTTGCGCTTGTCGCGGGCAATTTCCTGATACGAGCGGCTGAGCCGGAGCCGGGGCACGCCGGAGTCGTTGAGGAAGACGCGGTACTGCCCGTCGATCTTTTCCACCACCAGGTCCGGGATGATGTAGCTCTCGCCCCGGTCGGAGTACTTGAGGCCCGGCTTGGGATCGTACTTGGCGAGGCCGTCCGCGGCGGCCTGTACCGCCTGGGGCTCGACGCCAAAACGCTTGGCCAGGTCGTTCCACCGGTGCGCAATCAGGTCAGGAAACGCCTCCGCCACCAGGCGGTAGGTCAGCGACTCCGTGTCGCCCTGCTCCTTCATCTGCAGCACCAGGCATTCCTGCAGGTCGCGCGCGCCCACGCCGGGTGGGTCGAGCCGCTGCACGATGGCCAGCATCTCCTCCACCTCGGCCATGCTGTAGAGCGCCGACTCCGGCACCTCAACGGGCTCGTTCTCGTCGAAGTCGTCCTGCTCGCGGGCGTGCTCCTCGAAGTGGCTCTCGACCAGGTGGTTGACCGAGCCGTGGATCTCCTCCAGCGACGCCGCGAGGTAGCCGTCCTCGCTGATGTTGCCCAGGAACTCCTCGCTCAGCAGCCGCTGGCGCGGGCTGAGCTCGAGCATCTGCAGCTGTTCGCGCAGGTGGTCACTCAGGTCGCGGGTCTCCACCGTGACCGGCTCGAGGTACTCGGTGGCCTCGAACTGCTCCTTGGCGCCGCCGACCTCGAACCCGTTGAGCAGGATCTCCTCCCAGTCGACTTCGTCTTCCTTCTGCTGCTGCTCGCGCTCCTGCTCGGCGGGCTTCTCCTCGGTGTTCTCCTCCTCCTCCGGCTCCAGCAGCTCCAGGAACGGGTTGGAAAGCAGTTCCTGCTTCAGGTGCTGCTGCAGGTCCATCATGGGCATGTACAGCATGTCCATGGCCTGGTAGAGCCGCGGATTGACCCGCAGCTCCTGCCGCAGTCCTGCGGTCTGCTGCAGCCCGGTCCTCATGCGACGGCCTCCAGGCGGGCGCGCAGGCGCGCCGTGAGCGTTGGGCCGAGATAGCGCTGCGCCACGCGGTCGTTGAAGACCAGGTCCCGGACGGTACCGGCGGCCTGGACCTTTCCGTCCACCATGATGTAGGCGCGATCCACGATGTCGAGCGTCTGTTCCACGTTATGATCCGTAATGAGGACGCCGATGCCGCGGTGCCGGAGCCCCGCGACGATGGTCTGAATGTCGTGCACGGCGATTGGATCGACGCCGGCAAAAGGTTCATCCAGCAGCATGAACTTGGGCTCGGTCACCAGCGCGCGGGTGATCTCCAGCCGGCGCCGCTCGCCGCCTGACAGCGAATACGCCTTGGCGCGGCGCAGGTGACGGATGGACAGCTCGTCCAGCACCCGCTCGAGTTCCTGCTCCCGCGCCCGGGCCTGGAGGCCGCGCACCTCGAGAATGGCGCGGATGTTGTCTTCCACTGTCATCCGCCGGAAGATCGACGGTTCCTGCGCCAGGTAACCCAGCCCGTGCCGTGCGCGCTGGTACATGGGCATGGTGGTGATGTCCTGCCCATCGAGCAGCACCTGGCCCGCCTCGGGGCGCACCAGCCCGGTGATCAGGTAAAACGTCGTGGTCTTGCCGGCGCCATTGGGGCCCAGCAGCCCAACGATCTCTCCCTGGCTGACCTTCACGTTGACCTGATCGACGACCCGGCGGTGCCGGTAGCTCTTGGAAAGCTCCTTCCCTTCCAGCACGCTGGCGGGTCCCGTTGCGACGGCCCGCTTCGGCGCGCGGAGGCTTTCCCGCGCGATGCGCACCAGCGCGTCGAAGGAATGGGTCCGGTCCCGTGCCGCATCAGGCCACCATTCCCCGACCGCCTGGATGGCATCCCAGCCGATGGCCGCGGTATCGTCGATCCAGCCCTCGCCGGCGAGCCGAGGCAGCAGGGAGCCGGTCAGGTGCTCGCGAATCTCATCGCTGGAGAGCTCCGGCTCCGCGCCGCGCGCCACGTCGCGGTAGCAGAGCAGGAACGTCTCCCGATAGGCAATGAGCAGGTCCGCGAGCGAAAGCGCTCCGTGTGGTCCTGACCCGCGAACGATTGCCGCCAGGGTCAGTGGCACCGAGGGGTCGCGCCGGCTGACCGCGCCCAGCCATGGCTCGCTCATCCGCCGCCCGACGGGTCGAGCTGTACGCCCTGCACCGCACCGCGGGCTTCCACCCGCTGCACTTCCTCGCTGCCCTCGGGCTTCATGAAGATCAGGATGTCGCTGGCGCGGACATAGGACAATCCCGCCTTCTCACCCGGCTTCTCCGGCGCAACCTGCTGGTATGACCGGGCATCGACATGGGCTTCGAGTCGCGAGAGCCGGGTGGCCGCCGTATCAGCGGAGTCGGCGGGCTGGAACAGTGCGAGCACGGTATCCCCCGCGAGCCAGCTCCGTTCTCCGGTCGCGGAGTCGACAGCCCCGGCCACCCAGCCATTGCCGTACGACTGGAGCTTCCGGAGCTGCTGGCCCGGTGTCTCGATGACCATCGAGTCGCCGCGGAGCGCGTAGCGGCTCGACGCTCCCCTGGCCTGCGTGCCCCAGGCATTGATCTGCTGCACCGCACGGTTGTGCACCGCGAGGGCAATCGTATCGGCGTCGAGCGTCCAGTCCTTCCGCTCCACGTGCGCGTCCACCTGCGCGAGCACGCCCGAGATGGCGCGATTCTCCAGCGTGAAATCGATCCGGGCGCCCCGCACCAGGAAGCTGTCTGCGCCGAGGCCCCGGAATTCCGGCTTGCCGCCGAGGAGTGATCCATCATCCCGGGCGCCGGTGTCCAGCCGCATCGAGTCACCTCGTGCCGTGAGATCGCTGCGGTCCACCGTGACACGTCCACCGGCCCACACCAGCGACTTGCCACGTGAGCGGAGCCGGTCCGCGACGATCTTGTACGGTTCCCGCTCCGGCGCGCCGGCCGGTGCAGAATCGGCGTCGAAATAATCGACCCGCGGTCGCCCCGTGGCGTACACTTCGGTGCTGTCGCGAACACCGGCAGCGGCACGGAGGTAATCCACCGCAGGCCCGCGCACCGTCGAGCCGGTCTCGAGATTTCGGATCGCCACGTCGCCACGGGCTTCCCAGGTCTCGGTGGCCCGGCGGAAAGTGGCCCGGGTCGCGGCAATCGTGACGGTGGTGTCACTGTATCGCACCCGGC
>DASSOW010000462.1:0-12725 GCA_035700175.1 Gemmatimonadales bacterium
TCATCGGCCTCGTGACCAAGAACTCCATCCTGCTGGTGGAGTACGCCAACCAGCTCAAGGACAAGGGCATGGCCACGCTTGATGCGGTGCGGGAGGCGGGACGCATCCGCCTCCGCCCCATCCTGATGACCAGCGTCGCCACCATCATGGGTGCCATCCCGATTGCCTACGGCCTTGGCGCCGGCTCCATCAGCCGCCGGCCGCTGGGCTACGCCATCGTGGGCGGCCTGCTCTTCTCCACGGCGCTCACGCTGTTCCTGATCCCGGTGGTGTACGTGCTGTTCGATGGCGTGAGGGAACGACGGCTGGCGCGCGCCGAACAGCGGCGGCGGCTCACGGCGGCGGAGGCGACGGAATGACGGCGGGAGTGATGCTGCTCGCGACGCTTGCGCTGGCCCCGCAGGCGCCGCAGGAACCTGACAGCCTGCCGGTGGTGACGCTCACGCAGGCAATCGGGCAGGCCGCTCGTCTCGACGCCGACTACGTGCGGGCGCTCGGCAACGTCTCGACCGCGGAATGGGGACGCCGTGCGGCGCGGATCGCGTTCGTGCTCCCCAGCGTGTCGGTCGGCACCGACTTCACCCGCTACAGCTCGGCGTTCTTCAACATCGGCACCGGCGCCCTGCAGAACCGGTCGGTCACGGCGCGAGTGGACGCACAGTACGAACTGTTCAGCCTCCGGAAGCTGGCGGAACTCTCCCGCTCCGGCGCCGCGCTCGATGCCGCCCACGCCCAGGAGCAGCAGGCCCGCTTCGCCGCGGCCATCGTCACCGAGAGCGACTACTACTCGGTGCTCGCCTCGGCAGAACTGCTGCGCAGCGCGGAGGAACGGGTCCGGCGGGCGGAGCAGGGCCTGTCGGTGGCCCGGGCCCGGGTAACCTCGGGCGCTGCCGTGCGAAGCGACTCGCTGCAACTGGTGCTCGAACTCACCCGCGCCCGGGTGGACCTGCTGCGGCAGCGTTCTGCGCTGACAGTGGCCCGGCTGGAACTGGGACGGCGTGTGGGCGCGGAGGGGCCGGTGGATGCGGCTCCGCTCGACACGATGCCGATGGCATCGCTGCCGCTCGCGCTCGAGCAGGCCGTAGCCCTGGCGCTCGAGTCGGGACCGGCGTGGCGCTCCGCGCGCGCGTCCGAACGCGCCGCCGGTGCCGCCGTGCGCGAAGCCACCAGCGATTATTTCCCGTCACTCAATGTCACGGCGTCGCACCAGCGATTCGACACCAGGTTCTTCCCCAGTGCGCGCAACGTGAGCTCGGTGACGCTCGGCGTCCGGTGGACACTCTGGAATGGCGGCCAGCGGGAGATTGCCCTGGCCGAAGCGCGCACCACGCGCAACGTGGCGCAGGCCATCCGCGCCGACCTGGAGCGCGGTGCCCGCGCCGACGTGACCGAAAGCTACGAGGCCTACAACACGGCGCGCGCGTCGGTGGACCTGTCATCCACCGCACTGCTGGTGGCGCAGGAGAACTACCGGGTGCAGGAGAGCCGCTATCGTGCCGGCGCGGCCACCATCCTTGACCTGCTCGACGCGCAGGTCGGCCTCACGCAGGCCGAAGCCGACCTGGTGCAGGCGCGCTATGGCACTCGCCTCGCGCTCGCCGGACTGGAAGCGATGCTGGGACAGAGACTCTTCACGGGGACCACCGAGTGAGCGCGACACGACGAATGCTGGCATTCACGCTGCTGCTGGCGGGATGCGGACAGGGCGGACAGGGCGGGGAGGGCGGACGAGGCGGACAGGGCGGCGGGATGCCGCCGATGCCGGTGGAAGTGGCGGCGGCCTTTACCGACACGGTGACTGACGCCATTTCCGCCACCGGGCAGATCGAGGCGGTGCAGTCCATTGACCTGCGCCCTGACGTCGAGGGCCGGATCACCGACATCCTGGTGCGCGAGGGCACCCACGTCGCCAAGGGCGCCGCCCTCTTCCGGATCGATGACGCCGAGGTACGGGCGCAGGTGGATCGCGCCGGCGCCGATCGTGACCTCGCTCGACAGAACCTGGACCGGACCAGGGACCTGCTGGGACAGAATGCGAGCTCGCAGGCCGAACTCGAGCGTGCGGAGGCCGCATACCGTTCCGCCGAGGCATCGTTGCGGCTCCTGCAGGTGCGGCTCGACCGCTCGACCGTGCGCGCCCCCTTTGCGGGCGTCGTGGGCCAGCGTTTCGTGAGTCTGGGTGATTACGTCACCACCGCCTCACGGCTGGCGTCGCTCCAGACGGTGAATCCCGAGCGCGCCGTGCTGACGGTACCCGAGCGCTATGCCGCGGCCCTCCAGCGGGGACAGAAGGTGCATTTCCGGGTCGCTGCGATTCCGGGGCGGGAATTCACCGGCACGGTAGATTTCGTGGATCCTGTGGTCGCCATGCCCGGTCGCACGATCACCGTGAAGGCGCTGGTCCCCAACGGCGACCAGGCGCTGCAGGCCGGCATGTTCATTGAGGCCCGCCTGGCCACGGCGGTGCGGCCGTCGGCGGTGGTGATGCCCGAGGATGCCGTGCTGCCGCTGCAGGGCAACAACTTTGTCTGGGTAGTGAAGGACAACAAGGCCAGCCGGCGTCAGGTGCAGCTCGGCGTGCGCACGCCCGGCTTCGTCGAGGCGCAAAGCGGCCTGTCGGCCGGTGACCTGGTGGTGGTGGGTGGTCTGGAGCGGCTGCAGGAAGGCGCGCCGGTGCAGGCCACCGTGGTGGAACGCAAGCGGGAGAGCGTGAACGAATAGTGGCAGCGCGCCGAACGTCCGGATCCCGGGGCCAGGGCGCCGTCAGATGCTTCATCTCGACGGCGCTCCTCGTTTCGTGCATCACACCGGCACTGCAGGCCCAGGCCTCCGGCCGCTGGGCCATGCTGCTGAGCGGAGGCGCACGCGGCATGAGCCGCGCCGAGCTTCGGCTCAAGAGCCCGGCCAGCACGCTCTGGCTGGAGACCGACACCGCCCCCGCGCCGCTGCGTGACGTGAAGCTGGAGCAGGGAACGGTCCAGTTTACCCTGCCGGGTAGCACGCCGATGGTCTTTACCGGCCTGGTGCAGGGCAACGTGCTGCGGGGCACCGCCCGCGCCGACACCGGCGCGCCCCGGGTCTGGACCGCAACCCGGCTCCAGGACATCACCGAATACTATCCCACGTTGCCGCGGTTCACCCTGCGGCAGATCATCAGCGGCCGTCGCGACACGCTCTCTCGCATCCCCGGCATGTGGCTCGCCGCGGCTCGGCAGGACAACCTGGATTTCCGCGCGCGGTATGAGACCCTCGCCCGTGGCGCCGGCATTCGAGCGCTCCGCGGCGATGACCTGGAGCACACGGGCCCCCAGCGCGCGCTGGGACTGGCGGATCGCGAGGAGATGGTGAACGCCAGCCGGGCCACGCTCGAGAAGATCCGCGCACAGATTCCTTCCGGGACAACGCGCACCGCCTTTGACCGGATCTTCCGGCCCCGCGGCACGTGGCTGGTGGATGTTCACGATGCGGCGCTTGCCTTTGCCCAGGCTGCCTCGCCTCACACGACCTTCGCCGATGCCCGGATTGCGCTCACTGCCGTCGGGTGGCTGTCGCCTGATTCCGGTGCCACCGATGCGCAGGTCATGGCCGCGCTCTACCGCCTGCACGGGCTCATGGACACCGACAGCGCGCTGGTCAATTCGCTGCTGGATGGGATGCAGCGCGCCGACCCGCTCCACGCCTCGCCGGCCATTTTCCTTTTCCGGGCCTACGATGCTGCCGACCAGTGGCATTCCGTGGCGCTCCGCTTCCTGCTCGCCGCCCGCTGGATTCGCAGCGACGACGGCGCCACGTCGATTGCCGACATGATGCGCGCGAGCTGGGGCGACTCGCTGCCGATGCCGGTGATCCAGTCGCGCTATTTCGGGTCGCCCCAGGCGGTGCCGCGCTACGGCGTGCCGGCGCCGCTCTTCGGCCGGCTGGTGCACGCGGACAACTGGTCGGCCGCGCGCTGGCTCGAGCGGCACCACGAGGCCGGCCTGCTCGACGCCCTGCGACTCCTGCCGGCCGGCATTGCCCGTGACGCAGAGCTGGAATCGCCAGCCGAAACGTTCCGGCTCACCACCGTGCGCCGCGAGGCCGAGTCGCGCGACAACGGTTTTCTCGAGCCGCACGATGCCATCGCGGTGGACGCCGGCTATATGCCGCTGCTGGCGCTCGCGGCCGCCCTGCATGAGTGGGAGCACCTGGCTTTTGAATACCACCGCCGCCTGCGCGACGCCCGTGACACCAGCGTGGTGGTGACGCTGCGGGGCGCCGACCCCTACGTGGCCGAAGGCGTGGCCGAGTGGCGTACGGACCAGTTGTTGAGTCCGCTCGCCGGGCGATTTCCGCTCCTGCTGGCCGGCGAAGCAGAGAAGCGCACACGCCTCGCCGCAGACGCGACGGAGCCGCATGCCCTCGGTTATCTGCTTGTACGCGCGCTGGCCGCGGTCGTGCCGGATCCCGCTGCCCGCCTGCAGCTGCTGCTCGCGGCGGCCGACGAACCGGCCGGTGTAACTTCCCGTCAGGCTGTCGCTGCTGCCTGGTCCCGGTATCGGTCGTCGGCTGACCTCATCTACGGCGGCGCTGGCCGCCGGGCGCTGATCCCCGAAACGACCTTTACCATCGAGGATGGTTTCCCGGATCCGGTGGCGGTGAGGGTGATGACAGGCGGACAGACGGACAGACGGACAGTGACTGAACTCGCAAGACGATCTTTCCAGGCCCCTGTACGGGCGGCCTGCGGCCGCCCCATCGCCACGCGATCTCGCCCGCAGATCGCAGCGGCCTGCGGCCGCCCCATCGCCACGCGATCTTCCACTCTCAACTCTTAACTCTCAACTCTTAACTCTCAACTCTCATGCTCCCACAACCCGGCACCCCAGCTCCCGACTTCACCCTCCCATCGGACCAGGGCGACAGCGTCTCCCTCAAGTCGCTCCGCGGTTCACCGGTGGTGCTGTACTTCTACCCCAAGGATGACACCAGCGGCTGCACCACCGAGGCATGCGAGTTTCGCGACGCGTGGTCGGAGGTGAAGGCCAGTGGTGCGAGGCTCTTCGGCGTCTCGCCGGATGGCATCAAGTCGCACCAGAAGTTCCGTGACAAGTTCAACCTCCCCTTTCCGCTGCTGGCCGACGAGGACCACTCGGTGGCCGAGGCGTACGGCGTGTGGGGTGAGAAATCGATGTACGGCCGGAAGTACATGGGCATCCTCCGCACCACGTTCATCATTGATGAAAAGGGGCGGATCGCCCGCGTCTTCGAGAAGGTGAAGCCGGCGGGCCACGCGGAAGAAGTGCTGTCGGCCTTGCAGGAGCTGGCGACCCCGTAGTGCTACGGAGGCGCCGGTTGAATCTCATCGCCGCCGGCCGTCGTTATCTTTGGAGCGCTTCGCCCGGGCATCTGGCGCTCGCCCGGGCGCTGTCATGTCACCCATGCGCCCGGACTGAATCATTGCCGTGAATTCAATTGGCTGTCGTGCGTTCGTGTTTTCGTGTGCATCCCTGTTCATGCTGGGGTGCGCAAAGTCCTCTCCCTCGCGGGCGGATGCCCAGGCCGCGACACCGGCGGACTCGTCGCTCCTCGCGCCCGGCGAACGGCATTTCCGGAACGTGCGCCAGCTGACCTTCAGCGGCAACAACGCCGAGGCGTACTTCTCCCGCGATGGGAAGCAGCTCATCTTCCAGCGCCAGCCCGAGGTGGGGGAGGGATGCGACCAGCAGTACATCATCAACACCGACGGCACCGGCCTGCACCTGATCTCCAACGGCAAGGGCCGCACCACCTGCGGCTACTTCTACGACAACGACCGCCGCATTCTCTACAGCTCCACCTTCGAGTTCTCGCCCGCCTGTCCGCCGCCGGTGGATTATTCCCGCGGCTATGTCTGGCCGCTGGGCCATTTCGAGATCTACTCGGCCAATGCCGATGGCAGCGGGCTCACGCCGCTCACCCACAACGGCGCCTACAACGCCGAGTCCACCGTCTCGGCCGATGGCAAGCGGATCATCTTCACCAGCACGCGTGACGGTGATCTCGAGCTCTACACCATGAACGTGGATGGCAGCGACGTGCGGCGGATCACCCACCGGGTGGGCTACGATGGCGGCGCCTTCTTCTCCCCCGACGGCAGCAGGATCGTCTGGCGCGCACAGTATCCCGTGACTGCCAAGGACTCGGCGGATTACGCGTCGCTGCTGAAGGAGCGGCTCGTTCGCCCCAGCACGCTGGAACTCTGGGTGGCCAACGCCGACGGCAGCGATGCGCACCAGGTCACGCACCTGGGCGGCGCCAACTTCGCGCCCTACTTCGCGCCAGACGGCAAGCGGATCATTTTCGCGTCCAACTATGAAAACCCCCGCGGGCGCGATTTCGACCTCTACCTGGTGAACCTCGACGGCAGCGGCCTGGAGAAGATCACCACCCACCCCGACTTCGATGCCTTCCCGATGTTCAGCCCCGACGGCAAGCAGCTTGTCTGGGCCTCGAACCGCAACGAAGCCAAGCCGGGTGAGACCAATCTGTTCATCGCGGATTGGGTGGATTGATGACCGAATCGGTGAAGGCCCCGGAACCAGCACGCGAGCGTTCCGCGCTCCGGGAGTGGATCAAGTCCATCCTGATCGCCATCATCATCTGGCTGGTGTTGCGCGCCTTCGTGATGGAGGCATTCCGGATTCCCTCGGGCAGCATGGAAAACACCCTGCTCAAGGGAGATTTCCTCTTCGTCAACAAGGCCATCTACGGACCGGTGGTGCCGTTCACCGACATCCACATGCCGGCGTTCCGGGAGCCCAGGCGGAACGATGTCGTGGTGTTTGACTCGAAGGAAACCCCGGGCATGGCCATAGTGAAGCGGCTCATCGGGGTCCCGGGCGACACCCTGCAGATGCGGGCAGGCCAGCTCTACCGGAATGGCGCCATGGTCCCGGAACCGTACGCGGTCAACGCCAATCCTGATCGCAGCGAATCGGCGCCGATGCGGGCCAAGATGCGCGCGTGGCAGATCCGCCACCTGGCAGGCATCAGCGCCAACGACTACGAACCCGACCTGCACGACTGGGGCCCGATTGTGGTGCCGCCCGATTCGCTGTTCCTGATGGGTGACAATCGCGACGACTCCTACGACAGCCGCTACTGGGGCTTCCTGGCGGAGAAGAAGGTGCGTGGCACCCCCATGTTCATCTACTACAGCTACAACCCCGACAGCTGGAAGGCCCTGCCGTTCATCACCGACATTCGCTGGGGCCGGATCCTGCACCACCCCGAGTGAGCGGCCAGCCCTCGCGCCTCGGCCGCACCCTGCGCTCGCTGTGGGACTGGACCCGGTCCATCGGCGGCGCGCTCGTCGTCTTCCTCCTGCTCCGCACGTTCCTCATCGAGGGCTATCACATTCCCTCGGGCAGCATGGAGCGCACCCTCCTGGTGGGCGACTGGCTCTTCGTCAACAAGGCGCTCTATGGCGCGGAAGTGCCGCTGCTGCACCGGCGCCTGCCGCCGGTGCGAGAGCCGCGCCGAGGGGATGTCGTCGTGTTCGATTCGAAGGATGATCCTGACCAGAAGATCGTGAAGCGGCTGGTCGGTCTCCCGGGCGACACCCTCGCCATGCGTGCGAGCCACCTGATCCGGAATGGCGTGGTGGTGGACGAACCCTATGTCATCCACACTGACACCAGCGAGACCGCCGAGCCCTGGCGCGACGTGATGCGCGGGTGGCAGCTGCCCTACCTCGCGGCCGACACCACGGGCTATCACCCCGACCTCCAGAACTGGGGGCCCATCGTGGTACCGCCGGATTCGCTCTTCGTGCTGGGCGACAACCGGGAGAACTCGCTCGACAGCCGCTTCTGGGGCTTTCTCCCGAGCGAGAACCTGCGCGGCTCGCCGATGTTCGTGTATTACAGCTATGATGCCGGGAGCAACGATGCGCTGCCGTGGGTCACGAATGTGCGGTGGGGGAGGGTGGGGGAGCGGGTGAGGTAGCGGCCGGCTTGCCGGTCCCGGCAAGCCGGGCCCGGCAAGCCGGGCCCCTACGACCTCTTCGGTTCCTCCGGCGTCACCACTGGCCCCGATCCCCGCTGCAGGTAGACCGCGCTCCGGCCACAGTTGTTGCAGCGCAGCGTGATGCGGCCGGCCTGGTCGTCGTCGTCGCGGCCGGGGATGCGAGTGATGTCGGTGGAATCACAGGATGGACAGACGAGGGGCTTCCGGTCCCGATCGAGCGCGATCAAGATCAGGGCTTCAGGTGCACGATATTCCTTGATGCCCCGGCGACCCACGGCAATACCCTTCCCGGCGGATGGATTGGCCCGCAACCTGCGTCACCCGCCACCGTGCAATTTAGGGCGAAAGGGTCGCCCGGGACAATGGAGTCGCACGTCATACGTCATACGCGCCCGCAGGAGGGCCTCCATGCGTTTCATTCTGATTGCGTCTGCCTTGCTGGTCGGTACGACACCACTCTCGGCCCAGGCGCGCCACCTGGTGCACGTCAACGGTGACGCCGCCAAGGACGAGTACAGCTATGCGCCTGCTACCGTGACGGCCAAGCCTGGCGACGTGATCGTCTTCCGGATCGACGGCGACGGCCGGCACGCCATCTCCTTCGAGAAGAACATTCCGGCCGCGGCCCGCGACGCCCTCAACAGCGGCATGCCCAATCGGGTGGGCGACCTTTCGGGCCCGTTGCTCGCCAAGGGGAAGGAGTACACGGTGACGCTGCCCGCCAGCATGCCGGCCGGCAAGTACCGCTTCTTCTGCCTCCCGCACCGGGCCTATGACGAGGTAGGGTGGCTGGAAGTGAGGTAGTCGCAGGTCGCAGGTCGCAAGTGACGGCCGTGATAAAAGGGCCCCTGGGAAATCCCGGGGGCTCTTCCGTTGGGAATCCAGGTGCCCGCGACCCGCGACCTGCGACTTGTGACCTGTGACCCCCGGCAGGATATTTGACCCTCCACAGCCTTTCGAACCGAACCTCTCCCAGCCGCGGTGTGGAGGTGTGAGACGGATCTGCGCGAGCAGTTGGCGGCAGCGCTCGGCGATTCCTACGCGCTCGAGACCGAGCTCGGTGGGGGCGGGATGTCCCGCGTCTTCCTGGCGCAGGAGACTGCCCTCGCGCGTCGTGTGGCCATCAAGGTCCTCTCACCCGATCTCGCCGCCGGCGTGAGCGGCGACCGCTTCCGCCGCGAAATCCTCCTGCTCGCCAAGCTCCAGCATCCCCACATCGTACCGGTCCACACCGTGGGCGAGGCGCTGGGCCTGCCGTACTTCACCATGCCGTATGTCGAGGGCGAGTCGCTCCGCACCCGCATCGCCCGCGATGGCGAGCTGCCCATTGCCGAAGCCGTGCGGCTTCTCCGGGACGTGGCCTCCGCGCTGGCGTACGCCCATGGGCAGGGCATCATGCACCGCGACATCAAGCCCGATAACGTGCTCCTCTCGGCCGGTGCGGCCGTGGTCGCCGATTTCGGCGTGGCCAAGGCCATCTCCGACGCGACCGCCACGGGCCATGTCAGCCTCACCTCCACCGGCATGGCGCTCGGCACTCCGGCCTACATGGCACCCGAACAGGCAGTGGGCGACGCCAGCATGGATTTCCGGGTGGACATCTATGCCTTCGGTGTCATGGCCTATGAGATGCTCACGGGACGGGCGCCCTTCCAGGGCCGTTCCGCGCAGGCGACGCTGGCTGCGCACGTCACCGAGATGCCGGAGCAGGTGCAGCGCCTGCGGCCCAGCGTGCCCGCGGCCCTCGCCGTGCTGGTGATGCGTTGCCTGGAAAAGCACGCCGCCGACCGCCCGGCCAGTGCCGCCGACATCCTGCATGCGCTCGATTCAATGGCGACGCCAGTTTCGGGTTCGACACCGACCCTGGCAACTCCACTTCCCGGTCGCGCATCGGACGCCATGCCTGCGGTGGCGCCGCCGACCACCATGCGCAAGGTGCTGCTGGGGCTGGTGAGCGCCGGCGGCGCGGCACTGCTGCTGCTCCTGCTGGTGCTGCTCTTCCGCGGCGGCGCCGGTCCTTCGAACAGCGGCCAACCTGCTGCCACGGCTGCACGCGATTCCTCCGTTCCTCAACCACCCGCGGCACCGCCCGCGGCAACGGTGCTGGATAGCGTCCCGTCCGGCGCAGCGGAGCCACCTGCTCCCCGCAACCAGCGCCAGGCCCCGGCACCGGTGGTGCGGACGGCGCCGGACACCGCCATCACCATGCAGCTGCGCGCCGCGGCGCTCGACGCGCGGAACACATCCCGGTCCGCCGGGGCAACTACCGCCCAGCTTGCTGCCGGAGACAGCCTGATGAAGGGCGGTGACTCGCTGCGCGGTGCTCGGCGATATACCGAGGCCGGCATGGCGTACTCAGCGGCGCGTGCGGTGTGGGCGGGCATCGAGGTCAGGCAGGCGCCGCCTACGCCGACGGCACCGGTGCAGGCGCCGATCCAGGCGCCATCGGAGACGGCGCCGGTGTCCTCGCAACGGCAGGATCCGCGGCCGGCTATCCAGCGGCGGGTCCGCGAGTACGCCTCGGCCATCGAATCGGAGAGCACCGATCGCATTCGGCAGGTCTATCCGGGACTCACTTCGCAGCAGGAGCGCAACTGGCGCCAGTTCTTCGAGGCAGTAAATGATGTCCAGGCCACCCTCGCCATCGCCGCACTCGCCGTCCGCGGAGACTCCGCTGACGCCACGCTCACCGGCCAGTATGCTTACCAGAACAGCACCACCGGCCGCGCCGAGCGGCAGGCGGCATCGGTCAGCATGCGCCTCGCGCGCACGGCGAATGATGAGTGGGTGGTGGTGGGGATACGATAGGGGTTAGGGGTTAGGGGTTAGGGGTTAGGGATTAGGGTTTGTGAGACCGGCGTCCGTGCGTCCGCCCTGATCTCTAACCCCTAACCCCTGATCCCTAGAAGCTGTATTCCGCCCCGAACGTCCAGAACAGGTCCGGCCTGAGGCCGCCGCGGTTGAGTGGCCATTCAGCGTTGGCGATGAACGTCAGTCCCTGCTGCGTCGTGAACTTCATGCCGAATGAGCCGTTGATCAGGTCGTCGCGCCGGTCGGGGAGGTTCGAGGTGTGGATCACCCGGCGGAACGGGGCCTCGATCACCACGTCGTCCGGCACCCGCACGTCACTGCGCCCGACCTGGAACTCCGAGATCAGGTCCAGGGCAAGCGTCGCCCAGGGCGCGAGCAGCTGGTCGAATCCTGCGGTCGCCAGCAGCGCATCGGTGTCACTCTTGCCGCCGCGGTAGGTGTAGCCAACGTTGGCGTGCGGCGAAAACGCGCCGAAGCGACCGGAGGCAATGAGCAGGCCGCGCCCGGCAAAGCTGCCGGCGCCGAGCAGGTCGTCGTCATCCCCGGTGGGGAAGCGGCCTTCGGCCAGGAGACCGACCGCGAGCGGGGCGGCTTCGCGCAGCTTGACCTTGACGCGCGCCGCGACGTCGCCCAGTCCGGTGGCAGAACCGTCCACGAAGCGCGACGCCGTCAGCACCGGATTGTCGGGCGTGCCCGCAAAGAAGTGCACCGCCTGCCCGCCGCCAAACGGCTGGATCTCGGCCTCGCTCTGGCCGTGGATTGACGTGCTCACGACGGGCAGTACGACACCGAAGTCGATCCGGTCGGTGAGTCCGTAGGTGGCGACGAATGAAGTGACCGTGA
This sequence comes from Gemmatimonadales bacterium, assembly GCA_035700175.1. Taxonomy (GTDB): domain Bacteria; phylum Gemmatimonadota; class Gemmatimonadetes; order Gemmatimonadales; family GWC2-71-9; genus CAMLHP01. Next base: position 11,641 of record DASSOW010000462.1, read on the forward strand.
GGTCCACGTCGAGATTGAGCCGAAGGTCGATGGTGGCATTCTCCAGCTCGGGGATCCCCAGCTTGGAGCAGTCGCCGCCGGCAATCGAATCGCAGCCGGGGAAGTCCGAGTTGGCGTGCGTGAACGTGAACTCGAGGTTGCTGAGGTCCACGCCGCGGAGCGTGCGAAAATGCGCCCCCGAGCGATGCACGGCCAGCAGCATTCGGCCGCGCCCGAGCGTCTGGGCCCGCTCGCCAAAGACCGGGCCGGCGGACAGTGACGTGCGCACCGGCACGCCGCCCTCGAAGCTGAAGGTCGAGCCCCCGCTCGCCGCAGAGATCGGCAGGCTCCCGAGACTTCCGCCTACCGCGTTGGTGAGGAAGCTGATGATAGAGCCGTTACTGGCCACCGCCGCCGGCACGAAATGGTCGCCGTGAAGGCGGATGGTCTCGGGATTGTTGGGGCTGCCCGACCCGCCCAGGAAGAGCGGTTCCTGGCCTTCGCCGAAGATGAACAGCTGGGACACGATGTCGCGAAGGCCCTGGGCCCGCAGGGGAACTGCGGCAACCATGAGCAGAAGGCACGCGAGCGCACAGCGACGCATGGATCCCTCGGGGAGCGGGAGAGCTTGATATTAGCGCGTCGAGCGTCAGACGCCAGACGCTTCCTCTGGACACCACCACATACCGATCGTAAGCTCCCTAAGCCCTAAGCCCTAAGCCCTAAGCCCTAAGCCCTAAGCCCTGCAACGATGGCACCCCAACTCGGCACCCTCAATCGAATCGTTGCCGGCGTGATCGGCGTCATCTGGATCGCCGCCGGCGTCGCCGCCGTGGTGCTCGGTATTCCTGCGCATCAGTGGGGCACTGTGCTGCTTGGTGTGCTCGCCATCTACTTCGGCGGTATCTGGTGGCACGTGGCGCGGAAGGGGCGGTACGCGGTGTGGCCTTTCGGGTCATGACTTGCGGCTCGCTGGCTGCTGGCGATTCGCGGCCAGCCTGCGACCGCGCACCAACAAACAGCGGAATCCGCAGATTTCGCAGATTTTCGCAGATTATCCCGATGATGGGCCTCGATCCGGAACCATCTGCGAGATCTGTGAAATC
>DASSOW010000463.1:0-3416 GCA_035700175.1 Gemmatimonadales bacterium
CTGCACATAGCTCGGCTGCCAGCGCCAGGGCCAGTTGCGGTTGGGGTCGTAGTAGCCCTCGCCATCCTCGTTCACTCGTCCGTCGCCGTCGTTGTCGATCCCTTCGTTGCCCAGGATGTCCCACTCGCCCTTCTGGCCGGGGAGCGCGCGGATCATGAGGCGCGGATCTTCCGGCGAGGTGACCCACTGCCCGTTGGGATCCCGCCGGCGCATCATGGTGATGAACCCATCGCCATCGAGATCGTCGAAGCCGTCCTCGTTGACCAGCCCGTCACCGTCGTTGTCCCGCTCGCCCAGGCCACTACGAGGCGAATGCGGCGTATTTGGCTCGCTGAGGAAGTTGTCGCGCCCGTCGGGATTGATGGACGGTACGATGTAGAACGTGCGGTTGGCCAGCATCGAATCCACTTCCGGCACCTGGCCCGCCATCTCGCAGAGGTACCACGCGGTATAGAGCGCGATCTCGGAGCCCTGCACCTCGTTGGAGTGGATGTTGCCGTCGATATACATCGCCGGCTTCCTGTCAGGATCACCGACCTTGAAATTGCTCACGGTGATGAGCCAGAGATCCTTCCCCTTGATGCTCTTGCCGATCGAGCTGACTCGGCAGAGATCGGGGTGTGCCGCCTGCAGCTTCTTTGCCAGCGCACCGAGCCCGGCGTTGTCGTAGTAGCGGTCCCAGGCGATCTGCACCTTCGGATTCTTCGGCGCGCCCACGGCAGCGAGGTTCTTTTCCTGCGCAGCGAGCGAGGCCACGGCGCCGACAGCAAGCGCCGAGAGAAAGAGCGAGTGACGGATGAGACGCATCGGGCCGCTCCTCAGCGCAGGGTGAAGGTGAGTGATGCATGGCCGGCGGCGGGACTTTCCGCCGTCACGCTCATGCGATCGCCAGACGAGCCGCGGACCACCCAGGTGAGCTCGACACCGGTGCCACTGCCGCTGATCGGATCGAGCAGCTGATAACGTCGGCCGCTCACGAGGTCGTGTCCCTTTCCTGCGTCGAGCACCACACGCACGGGGCGAGGCATGCGCACCATGTCGCCCACCTTGGAGCTTGTAGGGAGATAGCCGTCGTTGGCCACCTCGACCGTGATGCGGAAGAGGCCGGGGCCAAGTGATTCGGTCTTGAGCTTCCGGAGCGAGATACTGGGCAGCATGCCGCTCAGCGCCGTGACGAACGCGGTCTGTTCGGTGGAAAGTGAATCCAGCATCGCGGATGGTGGGTTCACCAGCGCGAACGGCCTGATGCCGCCGATCTCGACATCCTGGTCGGGAAAATCAGGATGCCTGAACGTGGTCCAGTCGAGCACGGCACCCGGTTCGTTGGCGCGGAGCCATTTGATGGCGTTCCGGTCCGCGGCTGCGGAATCGGCGCCGGATTTGGCACCGCGCGTGCCGGTGGCCCGCGGGCCGCCCCTACCGGCCGCATGGGTCGAATCGCCGTGCGCCGGATCCGCGTGCGCCGAATCCGCGTGCGTCGAATCCCCCGGCGTGGAATCCGCGTTCACGTCGGGTACCCACCACGGGCGCGCGCCAAACGACCACCGCCCCATGTCGAAGTACCCCCACGACACCGGATCACCCTCGAGCACAGCCGATGCTGGACCCTTCTCCAGGTGCGTGACGTCGCGATACCGCTTGGCGACTTCAGTAAACCAGGGCTCGTCTTCCTTGAGGATGGCCTTGAGCGGGCCGCCGGCCGACGTTCCGGGCCGAGTGCCTTCGGTGGGTAGTGCCTTCCCTTCCCACGCCTTGAGCAGGTTGTCCTGGGGACCCAGCGTGTAGATGACGGCGATTCCCGGATGGTCCACGATGAACTGGGCGATGGCCCGGGTCTCGACTTCGGCCATCATGCCGGCGCCGGTGGCCTCGCCAAACTGGGAAAATTCGTAGGGGAAGCTGCGGCCGATATCCACGCCACCGGGCGGATCTTCCTGCCACTGTTCGTCGCCATCGTTGTCGCGTCCCTCGAGATAGACCCGGTACGCGCCGACCTCGCCCTTGGCCGTCTCGGCCTTGCGCATGAGCGCGGGCTCGGCCGAGTCGGCAATCCATTCGCCGGCGGGATCCTTGATCCGCATCATGGCGATGATTCCGTCGCCGTTGAGATCCTCGGGTCCATCCTCATCCACTGCTGCGTCACGATCGTCATCCCACTTGCTCGCGTTCCGCACCCGCTCTACCAGCGGATTCTGGAAAAACGCTTCTGCGGCATCGGGGTTCGCGCGCGGAATGACATAAATGGTGGCGCGATCGAGCAGCGAGGTTACAGCGGAATCCTTCCCGTATCCTGCGCCCAGCTTCTGCACCACACCCAGGGCGATTTCGCTGCCCACCACTTCAGGGCCCCACGCGTTGGCGATCAGCAGCACCGCGGGCCGGCTATCCACGTCGTCACCGGCGCCGAGCCGGACCGCCTGAACCGGGAAGCCGCCCGGAGAGGTCGCAATGGTGGACACCGTAACCGCGCGTCCAGCTGCGCTCTTGAGCGCGGAGGCGAGTGCCGCGGAGGAGTGGTAGCCGTCCGATGGACGCTGGGCGGCAAGGGACGCGGCCGCGAGCAGACAGCATCCGGCCGCGAGGAACGGAACTCTGGGTGAGCGCATGTCGTGGGAATCCGGATAAAAAGTACGCCCCGCCCGGGGGGTGGCGGGGCGCATGACCGCTCAAAGTGCGGCCAAACGGCGGTGAGCGCAAGCGCTACTGGCCGGTCTTGTGATGATGCTCCTTGTGGTGCTTCATGACGGTGCGGGCCGCCACTTCTTCGGCGCGGCCGCCATACCGCCCGCTCTTCTTGGCGCTTTCCTTTATGTCCTCATACATCCGCTGCTCTTTCTTGCCGACGCCGCGGAGATGTTTCTTGGCTGGCATGATGTTTCTCCTGGGGGAAGACTCCGAGGTTCGAGTGATGCCGCGTCCAGCAGGACACGGCGGTGGGAAAAGAGAACGGCCCCGGCCGGAGCCAGGGCCGTTCATGACAGGCGAGGCGCGATCAGTCCTGCACGACGATCAGGTACTTCGACGAGCCCCAGAACTTCTCGGGGTCCGCGATGTGGAGCGCATCGCCCTTCACCTTGTTGCCGTCCCTGACCTCATTGGAGAGGTAGGACGCATTCTGCCGGGAGATGATCTTGTACGTCTTGGTCGAATCCGGCAGCGCGATGACCGAGTCGTTGATCCGGTGGATCACGGTGAAGGCCGAGATGTTGGGATCCCGCGCCGGCAGCAGCTTGGTGCCACCGAAGATCAGGAACTTGCTCCCTTCCTTGACCGCGACGCCTTCGTCACGGAGCGCCTTCTCGGTGCCGACCGCGTAGTACACCGTGTTCATGGTGTCCACCAGCGCCTGCTTCTCGCTCTCGACCATCGCCTTCTGCGCCGTCACGGTGTCAAGATTGGTGGCAAGGGTGGTGATC
>DASSOW010000464.1:0-3306 GCA_035700175.1 Gemmatimonadales bacterium
TAGCCCCTAGCCCCTAGCCCCTAGCCCCTAGCCCCTAGCCCCTAGCCCCTGGCCCCTACTCCTCCGCTTCCCTCACCCGCGTCCGCACATCGGCAATCGTCGGCTGCAGCTCGGCATCGGCCCGGTGCCAGAGCGCAAGCAGGCGTGTGCGGGTGTTCTGCGCCTTGGCCTTCTCACCATGCGCCTCGTAGAGCTCGCCGAGGCGCAGGAGCGCCGGTCCCAGCTCATAGGCATCCACTTCGTAGCGAAAGAGCCAGGGCGTCGCGAGGTAACGCTCCCAGGCCTGGATCGCGCCCGCGACGTCTCCCTGCGCATCGAGCGCACGCGCGAGTTCCGGCAGGCCGCAGAGGGTGCACCAGAGTGCCGAGGTAGCACGGCGGAGGAGCGGTTCAGCGCCTGGCGCCTGGTGCTCGGCGAGGCGGATCGCGCCCTCGGTCAAGGCCAGCTCGGTATCGAGGCGCGGACCGCTGCGGCCGCCGCTTCGTGCCGCCGCCATGAACTCGCGCGCGCGCCGGGTCGCGCCTGCGGCCGCATAGAAGCGTGCGAGCTCGTTGTAGGGGCGGTCGGCGGGGAGCATGCGGTCGAGCGGCATGCGTGCAAGCGCAGAGTCGACGACCGCGATGGCGCCAGCGGTGTCGTGCCGGAAAGTGAGCCGGATGCGCCCCAGCATCTGCGCACCGTACAGCCGGCGGCCCCATGACTCGCTCGCAGCCGCCAGGACCTGCTGGGTGCGCCAATGGCGCTCTGCTTCCTCGAGGCGGCCCTGCGTCATCACGATGCCTGCCATCTGCTCGAAGGCGTCCACCAGCGTGAGCGTGTCGCCCTGGTTGGCGGCGATGGCCGCCTCCGCCCTCCGCTCTGCTCCCTCCCAATCCTGTTGCGCGGCAGCCTGCTGGACCTCGACAGTGAGCAGGAGGACATTGTCGGGCGCTCGGCGGCCGATCTGGTCGAGCGTCTGCCGTGACTCCGCGAATTCTCCGGCCAGGAGCTGGGCGCTATGCAGGCCGAAGTAGAGCTGGATGATGGACGAGTCCACCGTGATAGAGCGGGCCCAGAGGCTCTCTGCGATCGCGAAATGGCGCGCGTTCCGGTGCGCGAGCGCCAGGTTGTTGATTGCGGGTGCGGAATACGGATAGCGCGCGATGAAGGTCTCGTAGGCGTCGATGCTCCGCCCGTAGTCGCCGCGCGCATAGGCGTCGCTTGCAACAAGGCCCTGGCGGTCCTGGAAGGGGAGGCGATCAAGGTGCGCCATCGCGCGGAGCCGAGCATCCTCCGCACGCCCGGGTTCACCGAGCGCTTCATAGAGGTTGGCGAGCGTCAGGTGGGCGGTCGAGAAGTTGCTGTCGAGGGCGATGGCGGCCTGCAGCTGCGGTATGGCACCCATCCGGTCGCCGGCATAGAAGTGCCGTAAACCCTCCGTGTACTTGCGGAGCGCAGGCAAGGACGCCGTTACCTCCTGCGCCAGTGGCGGGAAGGAGCGCAGTTCCCGGAGCGATTCGCCGAGCCGGTATCGGAGCGATTCGCTTGCACGGTCCACCGCGGCAATGAGACCGGTGGAGTCGGCCGCGGTCTCCCGCACAGCGGCAAGCACTTCTCCCGATTCCGCACCCACCAGTTCCACCGTGAGTTGCCAGTGCCCGCCGAGCTCGGCGACCCTGCCCACCACGAACGCCTTGACCCCTTCGCGGAGCGCGAGCTCACGCGCGAGCGAATCGTCCACGGCCACATCCGCCGAGCGTTCGAGCCGCTCCAGCGCGGCGCGCACCTGGCGAGCCGTCATCACACGGACGGATGGCGACTGCGCAAAGTCGACCCGGAAGGCATTGGCGATAGCCGCGGCGAGCACCGTATCCTGTCCGGCATAGCTGAAGTCGGCGACGAGCAGTCGGTCGCGCGGCTGGATGGCGCCGGCGTCGAGCAGCGAGGGCTCGGCACGGTGCTCGGCCCTTGAGCGAAGCAGCAGCGCGGCGCTGGCGGCGAGTATCAGGCCAGCGACGATAACCGGGATCCACCGCTTTCCGGACCGTGGCCCGACAGGTGTGGCGGACGATTCAGGCGACGGGACATGAGGCGGCGTGGATTCCGATGCGGTCGTCGGCTCGGGCGGAACGGCTGCGATCGGCACTCGAGCGGCACGAAGCTTCGCGGCGAGTGCCGCGGTCTCGGGAGATGGATCGGCGTCGAACTCGCGGCGCAGCTGGGCGGCCAGTGCATCATACGTCCGGAGCGCTCCTGCGCGGTCGCCGAGGCGGTCCTGCAGAGTCATCAGGCGGCGCCAGCCGCCTTCCTGGTCGGGCTCGAATTCGCAGCCCCGTCGCCCCAGTGCCACCGCCTCCTCGGCCCGTCCCGCTTTCTCTGCCGTTTCGGACGCCGTCCAGGCCGCCGATGCGGCATGGCGGCGGAGCCGGGCACGCGAGCGGTCCACCCACTCTTCCAGCTCGACCGACACATCCGGGACATGGAATCCGGTGAAGAAGTCGCCCTCATATAAGGAAAGCGCCTGAGCAGGTTCACCGGTCCCGATCAGGCGCTCGAACTCCACCGCGTCACAATGGAACTGATTGCCGTGGACGGACAGCTCCTCGCCCGCCCCGACCAGTACGTCGTCGCCCACGACGCGCCGCAGGTAGTGCAGTGCCTGCCGCAGGGCCCTCCGCGCTTCCTCGTTTCCCAGCTCGGGCCAGAACAGTGCCAGCAGCAGGTCCCGCCGCACCGGTCCCCGCTCCCCTTCGAGGGCCAGATAGGCGAGCAGGGCCAGCCGCTTGGGCTGGACCGCGGCGGAGCCCGTCGTATCGCCGGAGCGATCCCCGCGGAGGCGGACGCGACCGAGAGTCTGGAGCTGGATCATGGGGAGAAGGCCTAAGTGTGGGCGCTGCCTACGATACCGGCCTGTGTCGGGGAGCGCAACTGAGGGGCATTGACCGGCGTTACCGCGCGGTAACGGCGTGCGAAGCGGCACGGCGACGCCCGGCCCACAACTTCGGCGCGTCCGTTGGAGCTGAACGTCATCGCCGAGGGCACCATGCCGCTTCACATCGCCGACCGTCTACCGTGATGTCGCACCGCGGGTGTCGCGGCGTGCTGGTCGTGGCGATGGCCCCGCTGACCGTCGCCTGTAACCTGGGTGCGGGCCGGGAGCCGCCGGCGGACGCCATTGCCATTCAGGTAGTGGTTGACGATACCGGCTGTGCGCGCGACTCGGTGAAGCCTGCCACCGGCGCACCGGCCGAGGGGCTCTGGGGTTACGTGGATCCCGTGACGTCGCACCGGGTGGCCGCGCGCGTCGGTCCAGTCGAAAGCGCGGCA
>DASSOW010000465.1:0-3431 GCA_035700175.1 Gemmatimonadales bacterium
CCAGCATCATCCAGATGGGCCAGCTGATCGATGACGTGATTCACCTGGCCCGGGTCACCAGCACCGAGCTGCGTGAGCAGGATGTGGACCTGAGTGCGGTGGCGCGGGTGGCGCTGGACCAGATGAAGCAGGCGGACCCGGAGCGAACCGTTGCCACGATGATCCGACCGGGAATGATCGTGCGCGGCGATGGGCGCCTGCTTCGGATTGCACTGGAGAACCTGCTGCAGAACGCCTGGAAGTTCACCGGCAAGCGGCCGGACGCCATGATCGAAGTGGGTTCACGGCAGCAGGACGGCGAGCGGACGTATTACGTGCAGGACAACGGCGTTGGCTTCGACATGGAGTTCGCCGGCCGGCTCTTCGGACCCTTTCAGCGACTGCATCGCTCGGAGGAGTTCCCCGGAACGGGAATCGGCCTGGCCACGGTGCGGCGGGTCATCCATCGGCACGGTGGGAGGGTGTGGGCGGAAGCGAAGCCGGGTGAGGGCGCGAGGTTTTCCTTCACGCTGAAGGCTGAAGGCTGAAGGCTGCTGGCTGCTGGCTGCTGGCCTTACGCATTCAGCTTTCAGCTCTCAGCTTTCAGCTCTCAGCTCTCAGCTCTCAGCTCTCAGCTTCCGCGCTATCTTTCCCTCTCACCCGCGGGCGTGGCGGAACTGGCATACGCGACGGCCTTAGGAGCCGTTGTCCGAGAGGACTTAAGGGTTCAAATCCCTTCGCCCGCACTTGATTCGGAAGGATCCCGCAAGGGGTCCGGGTTCGACTCCCGGCGTTCGCATGAGGGTCAGGGAGCCGAGGCGGTCGAGGAGTCAAGGACCTCTACCTTGACCCCTCGACCTCAGTTCACCGTCCCACACGTCATCGGCGTAAACGGTGCGTCCGACGCGTGCATGTGCACGTTCCGGTTGCCCAGGTCCAGCCATTCCACCAGTTCGTCAACCGACCCGAGCGCCAGCTGATGCGCGCTGTTGATGGCAGGGAGCAGGCTGCTGAGCGAGCGGCTCGCCTGGTAGCTGACGCTGCCGCCGGCGTTTGCCACCGGGAAGTTGTCACCGGTCGTCGGCGATTCGCTAGGCAGGCTCAAATTCGCATCCAGGTTGATGACAGGCAGCCCGGGATTCTCGCAGGTCGCGTTCGCGTGGATGTGCTGCGGGATGTGCCTCAAGGGATCGAGACCTTCCCCGTGTACGCTGACCACCAGGTACCCGCCCGCGATCTCGATCTTCACGGTGCCATGGTCCCTGGTGCCATTCACCGGCCCCAACTGCGCCTGGTAGAGTGTCCGGCTGGAGGCGGAACCTGGCGTGTAGGGCGCCTGGGCCAGGGCGGGCGTCCGCTTTGGGGTGGCGGCGGCCTGCGGCGCCACCATGCCATCATCACAGCCGTTGGCGAGCAGCAGCATCGCGGCAGCTACCGTGGCTGCGTGCAGGAAATTGCGCTTCATGGAGCTACTCCTGGGAAAGGGAAGTATCCCAGGTACGACAAAAGCCGGCTCTGCGGCTCATGAAGGCAGGGGTTTGGGTCGGGCGCAAGGGTCACGGGATGCAGGGCGAGCACCCGGCCTTTCGCCCTGACCCCCAATCCCTAACCCCTAATCCCCCTGCCAGATCCCGCTCCAGATCCGCCGCATCCTCAATCCCCACCGAAATCCGCAGCAGCGCCTCCGAAATTCCCGCCACCGCCCGCGCCTCGGCGTCCATGGACGCGTGCGTCATCGTGGCCGGATGGGCAATGAGGCTCTCCACACCGCCCAGCGATTCCGCCAGGGTGAAGTAGCGAAGCCGCGAGAGAAATACCTCCACGCCAGCCACACCGCCCGCCAGCTCGAAGCTGATCATCGCGCCGAACCCCGATTGCTGCACCCGCGCGAGCGCGTGTTGCGGGTGGGACGGAAGTCCGGGGTAGTACACCGCCGACACCGCGGGATGGCGATCCAGCATGCAAGCGACACGCTCGGCGTTCTCGAGGTGCACGCGCATCCGCGCATCGAGCGTGCGCAGGCCGCGCAGCGTGAGAAAGCTGTCGAACGGTGCGCCGGCAAGGCCGAGACAGTTGGCCCACCAGGCCAGTTCGTCGTGCACTGCGCTGTCGCGCGCCACCACGCCGCCGCCCACGACGTCGCTATGGCCATTCAGGTACTTGGTTGTCGAATGCACCACGATGTCGGCGCCCAGCTCGATCGGGCGCTGCAGCGCCGGTGAAAGGAAGGTGTTATCCACCACCACCAGCGCGCCGGCGTCGTGCGCCGCCTCCGCCACCGCCCTGATATCCGTGAGCCGCAACAGCGGATTGCTCGGCGACTCGATCCAGACCAGCCGGGCGCCGCTGGCCCGGGCGGCCTCAGCCGCGCTGCGCGCCGTGAGGTCGGTCCGCCGCAGCGTGAAGTGGTCCCGTTTCGCCAGTCCGACGAGCGCGCGATGAGTGCCACCGTAACAGTCGTGCGCCGCGAGTACGACGTCTCCGGGCCGAAGCAGCTGCAGCACCAACGCCACCGCCGACATGCCCGAGCTCGTGACGATCCCGCCGGCGCCGCCCTCGAGTTCCGCCAGCGCCTCAGCCAGGTGGTCACGCGTGGGGTTGCCCGACCGCGTGTAATCGTAGGCGCCCTTCCGGCCGAAGCCCTCGAACGCAAACGTGGACGACAGATGGATCGGCGGCACCACCGCGCGATGATGCCGGTCGGTCGCGATCCCGGCGCGCACGGCGCGGGTGGCGGACTGACCGTCGGGCGTCGGGCGTCGAGCGCCGGGCGTGCGGCGTGGTGCGTCAGGCGTCGGGCGTCGGACATCGAGCGCACGGCGTACGAACGAGGAGACGGCGGCTTCCTCCTTGAGGAAGGCGTCGTGCCCATAGCGCGATGCGATGACATCGAGTGTCGCCGGCCCTGCCAGCGCATCACGGAGCGCCCATATCTGCGCGGGCGGCGCGATGGTGTCCCCATCCACGCCGAGCAGCGAGACCGGCACCGTGATGCCGGCGGGATCACAGTGGTGCAGGTCCAGCGACTCCGAGAGTGCGCAGTAGCGATCCGCCTCCCACGTGGCCGAGAAACGCTCGCCGCAATGGTCCAGATACGACTCGACCGGAAAGCAGGGCGCAGCATGGCTGCCGACTCGTTCCGACCCGAACCGCTCGGCGAACTCCGCATCAGTGCGGTAGGTGGTGATGGCCAGCGCCCGCGCCAGTGCCACGCCATCACGATGGCGGCCGCTCGCCTCTCCCAGCCGGATGATCCGCCGCTGGATGACGCGCCGGGCCGTCGCCATCGGGTGGGTGCGGTCTGCCGCGCTCAGGACTGCCAGCCGCTCTACCAGCCCGGGACAGCGCTCGGCGAAGGTGAGCGCCACCATCCCGCCGTACGAAGCGCCAATGATTGCGTACAGCTTCGGAATACCCAGCGGGCCCATGGCCTCCGCAAGCACGGCCGCCTA
>DASSOW010000466.1:0-2603 GCA_035700175.1 Gemmatimonadales bacterium
CACCCTCGTCAATGGCGGCACCCCCGAGACCTCGGTGATGACGTCGGTCACGGGTTGGGATGGGCTCGATGTGGGGGCCAAGACGGTGGACAGCGCCTTCAGCGTGGCCTCCATCCTGGTGGATCAGGTCACATTTCCCTCCACAGTAGATTCGGACCTTTCGAGCGGTGACGACTTCGCCAGCTACTTCGACGGCACGGACACGTTCTTCGCAGAGAGCGGCGCCTTCCACGTGACCAGCACCAGCTTTGGCGCCACCGACGACTGCCCCAATATTCCGATCGGTAACGGCATTACCGCCTGCCGGATCGCGTTCGGCACCATGAGCGGCGACTTCGACTTCGCCGCCAAGAGCGCCTCGGACGACGACTACACCCGCGCGAACACGTCATTCAGCGTGCCGGCAGTGCAGCTCTCGATCACGGTGGACGTGACGCAGGAGTGAAGGTCTTCGGTCATCGGTCTTCGGTCGTCAACTGCTTGCGACGACCGAAGACTGATCACCGAGAACCCGCCAGACGACCGACGACCGATCCCCCCGGCGATCCTGTCCTGCCCCGCTATATTCCCAGCTTCCCGCAACCGACTGGACCCTCATGACAACACCGCTCGTCGGGCTGGTGATGGGGAGCGATTCCGACTGGGATGTCATGCAGCACGCCGAGCTTCGGCTGCGCGAGTTCGGCGTCCCGTGTGAGCGCAAGGTGGTGTCGGCGCACCGCACGCCTGACCTGCTCTACCAGTATGCGGAAGGGGCCGCGGCCCGCGGGCTCCGCTGCATCATCGCCGGCGCGGGCGGGGCCGCCCACCTCCCCGGCATGCTCGCCGCCAAGACCACCGTGCCGGTGCTCGGTGTGCCGGTCCCAAGCCGTCACCTGCAAGGGCTCGATTCGCTGCTTTCCATCGTGCAGATGCCCGCCGGCATCCCGGTGGCCACATTTGCCATCGGCACCGCCGGTGCGGCCAATGCCGGCCTCTTTGCCGTCGCGATTCTCGCGTCCACCGACGCCGCACTCCGGCAGAAGCTGGATCACTTCCGGCAGGGCCAATCCGACCGCGTGCTCGGCCTGTCGCTGCCCGAGCCGGAATGATCCTCCCCGGATCGACGGTCGGCGTGCTCGGTGGCGGCCAGCTGGGCCGCATGTTCGTCTTCCGGGCGCATGAGATGGGATACCGGGTCATGGTCCTCGATCCGGATTCAAAGAGTCCCGCCGGGCTGGTGGCCGATGAGCATCTCCAGGCCGCTTACGACGATGAAACCGCGCTGCGCAACCTGGCGTCCAGCTGCGCCGCCGTGACTACCGAGTTCGAGAATGTGCCCGCCGGCACGCTCGCCCTCCTGAGTTCACTCACCAGCGTGTCCCCCTCCTCCGTTGCCGTCGCCATTGCCCAGGACCGCATTCTCGAGAAGACCCACCTCGCCGATGCCGGCTTCCGAACGGCGGCGTTTCTCCCTGTACGGTCAGCGGAGGAAGCGAGCGATGCGTTCGACCGGCTGGGGCGTGCGGCGATCCTCAAGACCAGCCGGCTGGGATACGACGGCAAGGGGCAGGCGGTGGTCAGCTCCGCCAAGGAGTGCGCCGCCGCCTTTGAACGCCTGGGTGGGCAGGAATGCGTTCTCGAGGAAAAGCTCGCCCTCGAACTCGAAGTGTCGGTGATCATCGCCCGCAGCGCCATGGGCGAGACGGCCGTCTATCCCCCGGGCGAAAACGTGCACCGCAACGGCATCCTGTACTCGACCGTGGTGCCAGCCAGGATTCCGGACGCGCTGGCCCGCGAGGCCCAGGCGATGGCTGAGGAGATCACCAGGTCGCTGGAGTACGTGGGCGTGATGGGGGTCGAGCTGTTCGTGGCCAACGGGGGCCAGCTGCACGTGAACGAGATCGCGCCGAGACCTCACAACAGCGGACACTACAGCATCGACGCGTCCGCCACGGATCAGTTCGAGCAGCAGCTCCGCGCCATGTGCGGGCTGCCGCTCGGCTCGACCGGCCTCCTGTCGCCGGTGGCGATGATCAACCTGCTGGGCGACCTGTGGGGATCCGGCGAGCCGAGCTGGGCCAGGGCGCTCGAGGTGCCGGGTGTGCGGCTCCATTTGTACGGCAAGGCGGAGGCTCGGCCGGGCCGGAAAATGGGCCATCTGACGTGCGTGGCATCGTCGGCAGACGAAGCACTCAAGGGTGCAGAGAAGGCGGTTGGGCGGCTGGACGGCTAGACGGCTGGACGGCTGGTGCGAGCGCTGAGGTGGCCTCAATGAAGGCACGACCGCACCGGGGTGGCGCGGAGCGGTATCGGTCCTGCCGGAGTCGAGGCCACTTTTGCGCGCGGCGAGCCTCTGCTCCACGTGAGACCAGCCTGCATGGCCTCCTACATCACGTACTTTCGTAGCAGCCAAACCATTGAATCACAACAGCTTACCATTTTCTGTCTCACGCCGTTTCCGCAGGCCATCTGCTTGATCGAGTGCGGCCGACTTTCGCCCCGCCTTGAGCCGCCGCCAAGTGCGCAGCTCGGCTGCGAGGCCGCCGCTCAACGCGCCTAGCAGCAGCGGCCCCAAGTTGAACAGCGAGATAGCGGCGGCGCCCGCGCCGGCGAGCAACCCC
>DASSOW010000467.1:0-4904 GCA_035700175.1 Gemmatimonadales bacterium
CCGTCGACCCAAGCTACCCCAACGTCTTCACTACGCTCTTCGAAATCGCCTTGAGCGTATCGAACACGCCCTCGCCGGTTGCCGCAACCGCCTCGAAGTAGGGCGCGCGCTCGATCCACTGCCCATCCTGCTGCCAGACGAGATACTCGCCGGGGTGTTCGGAGTCAGCCAGGAGACGCTGGCGGGCAGGATCGTCCACCGGCCAGCCAGGATTGAGCGCCGCCTGCAGCTCCTCGATGGGCGAGGCGTTGGGCAGGTCGCGCTTGTTGTACTGCACGACGAAGGGCAGCTTGGTCAGGTCGTAGCCGTGCTGGGACATGTTGTCGTAGAGATTCTGCATGGCTTCGATGTTGGCCTCCATCCGCTCCAGCTGGCTGTCGGCGACGAAGACCACCCCGTCCACGCCCTTGAGGATGAGCTTGCGGGAGGCGTTGTAGTAGACCTGACCCGGCACGGTGTAGAGATGGAACTTGACCTTGAAGCCGCGAATGGTGCCGAGGTCCACCGGCAGGAAGTCGAAGAACAGGGTGCGTTCGGTTTCGGTGGCGAGGGAGATCATCTTGCCGCGCGCCGCCGGCGCCACCTTGTTGTACACGAATTCGAGGTTGGTGGTCTTGCCACCGAGGCCCGGCCCGTAGTAGACCAGCTTGCAGTTGATCTCGCGGGAGGCGTAGTTGATCATGGACATGCTTGGCGTGTCCCCTCAGGCCCCGAAAAGCCGGTCAATTTCGTCTTCCGCATCGCCCAGAAAGCCGGTCTCGACCCTGGGCGAGGCCACGCCCTGATCGGCGCGACTGAACATGTCGGTGAACACCGTATTGAGCTGGGTGACCGCGTTGCGCACCCGCAGCTTGACCAGGCCGAGCGTGGTGCTGTTGTCGAACAGCACGACCAGGATAACCCGCCGCGCGATATCGGCGAGGTACATCGACTCGCGCTCGCCCTGGTGGAACAGCGCGCCGAACTCGGGCTCGCCCAGCATGCGGGCAAGCTGGTCGTTGGCGCTGAAGTCGGCGGCGGTGAGCGAGGCAAAGGCCGTGGGATCGAACTGCACCGGCTCGCCCACGGTGGCCACCAGCTGCCCGGTGCGATCCACGATCAGCGCGGTCCGCGCGCTGGCGTCGCCCAGGAAGCTCTTCAGGATATCATCTATGCGGCGTGAATCGTCTTCGCTGAATGACCAGCTTGAGGCGCTCGGCATGCAGGCCCGCCCTTACGCGAGTGAAGCTTCGAGTCTGCGGAGGATCCGTTCCCCGCGGCGGCGGAGGAGCGGCTGCGGCTCCCAGGCCACGTAGTCCCGCAGCAGTCGTGCGGTCTCGACGCTCTCCTGGCCGGCCAGGTAGCCCAATGCTGCCAGGCGCCGGAGCGGCCGCTGGTGGAACAGGTCCTGCCTGTGATGGACGTAGCGCTCCTGCGCCAGGGCCCAGCCGGCGATAATACCGACGCCGGCGGCGACCGCAAAGACCCCTCCCCGCGAGCGCATCACCCCACCTCCTGTCGCGCGGTCAAAGCGTGCGCCAGCGTCACCCCGTCCACGAATTCCAGGTCGCCGCCCATCGGCAGTCCGCGCGCAAGCCGGGTGACCCGCACGGGCAGGCCGGCGAGCATCTGCTGGACGTAGGTGGCGGTCACTTCACCCTCCATCGAGGGATTGGTGGCAAGGATCACTTCCCGGATGGCGCCGCTCTGCGCTCGCTCCAGCAGCGCGTCCATGCGCAATGACTCCGGGCCGATGCCGTCCAGCGGCGAGAGCCGCCCACCGAGCACATGATAACGGCCCCGGAAATCGGCCCGCTCCACCACCGGCACGGCCGACGGTTCCTCCACGACGCAGAGGAGCGCGGCATCGCGCCGGGGATCCCGACAGATGGCGCAGGGCTGTTCCTCGGTCAGGTTGCCGCAGATCTCGCAGGCATGCACCCGCTCGGCCACGGCATCGAGCGCGCGGGCCAGGGCGCCCACCTGCCCTCCCTGCTGTGCCAGCAGGTGGAAGGTGAGCCGTTGCGCCGTCTTGCGCCCGATCCCGGGCAGACGGGAAAATTCGGTAATCAGGGTCTCGATGGAACTCACGACTCACGACGCGCGGGGGGAAGGTGTCTCCGGCAGCCGGGCGTATTCGGCCTGCGCCAGCTCGGCGGCCCAGCGCTGGCCCTCGGCCACGGCCGCCAGGAGCAAGTCCGACACAAACTCGGCGTCGCGAGTTGCGAACGCCTCGGGATCGATCTGCACGGCGCGCACCGTGCCGCGCCCATCCACCGCCACGCGCACAAGCCCGCCGCCCGCCGTGAACTCACGGGTCTGGCCGGCAAGCTGGGTTTCGAGCGTCTGCAGCCGGCGATGCAACTGCTGGCTGAACTGCATGAACTGCTGAATGTCTGCCATAGGCTCCCGCGATTCCTGCCCTTGTCCCTCGCCTACTCCACGATCTCCAAATCTAATTCATCTGCCGCCGCATCGAGGGCCGGGTCGCGGCGGCGGAGTCCCCGCAGCCGCTCGGCCCGCATCGCGGCCTCGGTCTGCCGCACCGGGGTTGCGGCGGTGGAGGAGCCCTTCACCTCGAAGCGGACCGGGGCTCCCACAATGCCACCAACAACCGCCTCGATTTCCGGAGCCTTCTGCTCCAGCGATTCCTGGAAGATCGGGTTGGGCTCGCGCAGCGCTACCGTGACCTGCGGCGCCTCCACCGCGACCAGGTCAGTGGCACCGAGCGCTTCGGCCAGGAAACGCGACTTCTCGCGCACCAGCTCGATCACCGAGGACCATACGGCGGACAGGCCGGGGAGGCTGAAGTCGGACTCGAGACGCGGGACGCGGGACTCGTCTGGCGTCCGGCGTCCGGCGTCCGGCGTCTGGCGTCTGGCGTCCGGCGTCTGGCGTCTGGCGTCTGGCGTCCGGCCTCCGGCCTCCGGCGTCCCGCGTCCCGCCAGCACCTGCTCCAGATCTACCGTCCGATCCATCAGCGCCCAGCGGAGCAACAGTGTCTCGGCTACCAGTCGCGGCTGGGCGCTCCGGCGGAGAGCCGCTTCCTGGTCGGACAGGAGCTTCAGCATGCGCAGGATGTCGCCGGTGCCGAGGGCCTCGCCGACGTCTTCCAGCGCCTTGCGCGCTGCCTCGGTGAGGCCTTCGGGCCTGGCGCCGACGCTGAGCATCAGCTTGGCGCGCAGCCATTCGGCGGCCGTGTTCATGAACTCGCCCGGGTCGGCGCCGGATTCGACGATGTCATCGACCAGCCCAAAGATCGCAGCGGCGTCGTGATCCACCAGCGCACTGACAAGCCGCGTCAGCAGCTCGTCAGACGGGAGGCCGAGTGTTTCCCGCACCCGAGCGGCGGTAATCCGGCCCTCGCCGAGACTGAGGCACTGGTCCAGGAGCGAGAGGGCATCGCGCATGCCCCCATCGGCGTGACGCGCGATGAGCGTCAACGCATCGTCCTCTGCGGCAATCCCCTCGGCGTCAAGCACCGCGCGGAGGCGGTCGCGAATGGCGGCGGGACCGATCCGGCGGAAGTCGAAGCGCTGCAGCCGGGACATGATGGGCGCGGCGGTGGACTCGATCTTCCGTGGCTCGGTGGTGGCGAAGACGAACACGACGCCCGGCGGCGGCTCTTCCAGGATCTTGAGCAGGGCGTTCCACGCCTCGCGGGTGAGCATGTGCGCTTCATCCACGATGTAGATCTTGTGATGCCCCGCCTGGGAGGCCGCGTACATGGCGCGCTCGCGCAAGTCGCGCGCGTCATCCACACCCCGGTTGCTCGCGGCATCGATCTCGACGACATCGAGGTTGGCGCTGCCGTTCCAGATCCTGGTGCAGCTCTCGCACTCGCCGCAGGGATCGCCGGCAGCATCGCGATTGGGACAATTGAGCGCCATGGCCAGGATGCGTGCGGCGGTGGTCTTCCCCACCCCGCGCGGTCCGGTCAGCAGGTAGCCGTGGCCCACGCGGCCCTGGGCCACGGCGCCGCGCAATACGGCGGCCACGTGATCCTGCACCAGCAGGTCAGCGAAACGCTTGGGGCGATAGCGGCGGGCGAGGCTGATAGTCATGATGGAAAGAAAAGTGCCCCAGGCTCCCCGAAGCGACACCGGACATCGCTTAGCGCTGCTACCGGCGAGGTCCTGACGCGGTTCGCGCGCCAGCGCCCTTCGGACCTGGGGCACGGGGAATATAGCCGCATGAGCGGTGTGTGGCTAGCTGTCACAAGTCACATGTCACAGGTCACGCGACCTGCGACCTGCGACCTTCACTCCAATACCGCCCGCTGCCGGTGCTGCATGCGCCGGAGTTCCCAGGTTTCGGCCACCACACCGCCCAGCAGGAAGACCAGCGCCGTGTAGTACACCCACAGCACGAACAGCAGGATCGCTCCGATATCGGCGTTGCCGGCCGCGGCGCGGGTGGAGGCAAAGTTGGCCAGGTAGAGGGCGTAGAGGCGCTTCGCCAGCTCGAACATGATGGCCGTGAAGCAGGCCGCCAGCAGCGCCGAGGTCCACGGCATCTTCCGGGTGGACGAGAAACGGTACAGGACGAAGAACAGCGACACCGAGAAGGCCACCGTCACGACTTCACTGAGGATCCGCCCGCCGGCCGTGAGGAAGAATTGCAGCACAGGCGAAGTGCTGAACCCCCGCGCCTGCAGCAGCGCGATACCGGCGGTCAGCGCGGCGTTCAGCAGGAACAGCGTCAGGGTGAACACCACCATGGTGACGTCGCGCAGCTTCCCGCTGGCCCACGCCACCAGGAAGTTGCGGCGCGGCCGGGGCCTCAGGCCCACATCGAAAATATGGTTGAGTGCAGTGCGCACTCCGGCAAAGAGCCGGGTGCTGAACCAGATGAATGTCGGGATGGCGACCAGGGTGATGGTCTTGGTGTTGCGTGCCACGCCGCTCAGCAGGTCCACCACCAGC
>DASSOW010000468.1:0-3221 GCA_035700175.1 Gemmatimonadales bacterium
TCGCGTGCGCGACCAGCTCTACCTCCCTGCGGCGGGGCTCACGCCCGAGGAGATTCTCCTGCAGCAGCAGGAGCTGGCCACGGATTATCGCTATTTCATCTCCGCCGGCTTCAGCTACAGCTTCGGTTCAATCTTCAACAATGTGGTGAATCCGAGATTCGGGTCCGGGAGCGCGGATCTCTTCTAGACGGACAGGACGGACGGGACGGACAGGGCGGACAGGAGCTAGCCGACAGCCATCCGACTCGTCCGCCTTGTCCGTCCCGTCCGCCTTGTCCATCTTGCAGACGTCCCCCCGCAAGGCGGCTCGCATGGCACCGCACTTCCTCACCAGCAACGCCAACGGCGTCGAGACGCCCTGGATGGGCATGGATTCGCTGCTCGATGCCCTCGAGGCCGGGCTGGTGGATGCCGACGACTACGTCTTTGACCACGCCCGCCAGGCGTGGCAGCCCATCCGGAAGCATTCAGGGATCCTTGCAGCGTGGGATGAACGGATGAGCTTCCGGCCGCCGGAAGACCGGCAGCTGCTGGGCATGGTGCGGCGGCCGGCGGAGGGCTTCCCGGCGCTCTCGCCCGAAGGCGTGACGCCGGTCTCGACGCCGGCAATGTCCCGGATCGCGGCGCGCCGCGCCGCCGAGGCGCAGTCCGACAGGCTGCATCGGGCCGTTGGTGTCGCAGAAGTGGTGGTCGTGGTGGTCCTGCTGACCCTGCTGACGCTGGGGCTGGTCTGGGTGGTGCGGGGGGTGATGGGGATGACGAAATAGGCGGACAGATGGACTGGTGGACAGTCGGCGCGAACTGTCCACCTGTCCATCTGTCCGTCCTACCTGCCCGTCTCGCCCGCCTTGTCCGTCCTGCCCGCCCTCACCCCCGGCCACCAGTTCCAGCGTCCCGCCAGGTGCATGAACGCCGGCACCAGCACCATGCGGATGACGGTGGCATCGAGGAGCACCGCCACCGCGAGTCCGAATCCCAGGAACTGCATCACCAGCACCCGCGCAAAGGCAAAGACGCCGAAGACGAGGATCATGATGAGCGCGGCGGACGTGATCACGCTCGCCGTGGCGCTCACCCCTTCCATGGTGGCTTCATCGTTTCGGCCGGTGCGGTCGAAGGCCTCCTTGATGCGGCTCAGCAGGAACACCTCGTAGTCCATGCTGAGCCCGAACACCACGGCAAAGACCAGCACCGGTACCACCACGAAGATCGCCGACGTTGCCCCCGCAAGCCCGAACAGCTTGACGCCCACCCCGTACTGGAACACCAGCACGATCAGGCCGAAGGTGGCACCCACTGAGAGGCTGTTCATCACGATGGCCTTGAGTGGCACCAGCACCGATCGGAAGGCGATGGCCAGCATGAGCCCGGTGGCGCCCAGCACCAGGAGGACGATGAGCGGAAACCGCTCCATCAGGTCGTCCTGGAAATCGAGCGCGCTCGCGGCGTAGCCGCCCACCCGGATCGTGGCGCTCTTCAACTGCTTCGGCGGATGCGACGCGATGTCGCGCACGCGGCGCACCAGCTCCTGGGTGCTGGTGAGTGAGGTGGTGTCCGCCGGTATCAGGTCCAGCAGCGCCACCCGCGAGTCCCGGCTCAGGTAGGCATCGATGAAATCGCCATACTCGGCGCGCGCGCTGTCGAGTTCGCTGTAGAAAGCCGAGAGCTCGAGGATGCTTTTCCGCCCGCCCAGGTCCACCAGGCTGCGCACCTCGCGCACGCGTGGATCCGCCTTGAACGAATCGCTGAGCGCCATCATCCCGCGGAGCGCGGCTGCACCCACCGCGTTCTGGCCCTCGGGCACCTCGACCACGACGCGCACCGGCTGGATGTAGCCAGCCACACCCATCTGCTCCAGCGTCTCCAGCCCGCGCCCCGCTTCAGTCGCGGTGGGCCACCAGTTGCGGGCCGGCAAGCCGATACGGATGAGCAGCAGCGGCACGGTGAGCAGCGCCACCGCGAGGCCGCCCAGCGTGAGCGCCCGGAGCGGATGGCGCGCCAGCGAGCGAGCCCACTTTTCCCAGGCCCGCGGAGAGTGATACCAGGTGAGCCGCCTGGCCAGCCACTTGGGGCGGTCGATGTCGCGGCCAATGATGGCGAGCAGGGCGGGGAGGAGCGTAGTCGAGAGCAGCACCGCCACCGCCACCACGACGAGCCCACCCAGTCCCACGCTGCGTGTTTCAATCAGCGGCGTGAAGAGCAGTGCGGCGAATCCCACCACCACCGTCATTCCCGATGTGACGACGGCAGTGCCCGCGGTGCGGATCGTGTTGATGGCAGCTTCACGGCGGCGGTGGCCCCGTCGCAATTCCTCGCGAAAGCGCGTCACCACCAGGAGCGAGTAATCGATCCCGACACCGAGCCCGATCATCGTGGTCATGTTGAGCACGAAGATGGACATCGGTGTCACCCGGGTGAGCAATCCGATGATGGTAAGCGAGACAGCGATGGCCAGGAAGCCGATGACGAGCGGCAGTGCCGCGGCCACCAGCGCACCGAAGGCGAGGACCAGGATGACCAGCGTGAGCGGAAGCAGGCGGGCCTCACCCACCTTGCTGTCCTCGGTGCTCACATGCCTGACGTCGAGGTCGAGCGGCGAGCGGCCGGTCAGGTGGGCGGTGTACTGCTCGCCATCGTGAAACGTGCGGAGTGTGGCAGCCACGGTTTCGCGCACCGGCTCGACCAGCGCGGCGACCGTGTCACTCTCGGTCACGGTCAGTGCCAGCACGAGGAAGGTGGCGCGATGGTCCCGGCTCACGAACGTCGAGTCGTGGGTCAGAGGCCAGGAGACGATGCTGCGGATGTAGGGCTTCCGCTGGAGAACGCTGGTGAGGCTGTCGAGCACCAGGCGGGGCCGGCCGTTGTCAAACGGCGCCGGGCCTTCGAGGGTAAGCGCAAAGAAGTCGCTCAGCGACTCGGGAAAGCGGGTCTTGAGCGCGCGATCAGCGAGGGCTGCCTCGGTCAGCTTGTCGCTGCCGCCACGGATGTTGAGCAGCGCCGGCGTGGCCGGCGCCCGGAGGGCGGCCACGGCTCCCACCAGGATCCACACGCCGAGGACCGCCCAGCGCCAGCGAACCAGGACCCGCGCAAACCAGCCCATCACGATCGAGACCTGCTCCTTGCTGAGGGGGTGACGGGTGGCGCCACGGGACTGCCGGGGCCAATGTTAGATAGCGAAGGCGGCTGGCGCTACCCAAGCGGCCCGGCCCTTGCAACAGAAA
>DASSOW010000469.1:0-2632 GCA_035700175.1 Gemmatimonadales bacterium
CACACCCCATCCTGGGCCCACGACTGCGCCAGTGTGCCGCCCTCCTGCTCCAGCTTCGCGATCGGTCCGCCCGTGAGATCTTCGGCTCGCCCGACGATCTGAAGCTCCGCTCCTGCGCCACCCTCTTTGCGCTGGTCTCGCCCGCAGGTTCCGTGTTCCACCAGCTGCTGGACCGGTTCTACGGAGGTGCGGTGGACACTCGGACTGTGGAGTTGAGTCGTAAGTCGTAAGTCGTAAGTCGTACGACTTATGACTTACGACTTACGACTCCCCTCCCCTTCGGTTTATCTTCCCCCTGCATGCCCGAATTACCTGAAGTCGCAACCATGGTGCGCGATCTCAGGCCGGAACTCGTGGGCCGGTCCATCCAACGCGCTTCCCTTTCGCATGACGACGTCCTCCGCGGCGTTTCCCGCCGCACACTGCTATCGCGACTGGCCGGCGCCATGGTGCATGCCGTGGAGCGCCGGGCCAAGCATGCCGTGTTTCATGTCGGTGACCGGCGGCTCGTGGTGCAGCCGGGCATGACCGGCTCGCTCACCGTGCAGCGGCCGCCGCTTCCGGAGGAGGAGCGCCGCTATGCCGTGCTTCAGGCAGAGCTCGATAATGGCCGCGTTCTGGTCTACCACGATGTCCGGCGGCTCGGCACGCTGCTGCTGCTGGATGAAAACGGATGGAAGAAGTACGACGAGGCCCTCGGGCCCGAGCCGCTGGACCCGGCGCTCACCGATGACGAGTTTGCCGCACGCCTGCGCGGGTCGCGCCAGGCGGTGAAGAAGCTGATCATGGACCAGAAGGTGATCGTGGGCGTCGGCAACATCTACGCGAACGAGGCGCTCTTCGCGAGCGGAATCGACCCGTCCCGGGCTGGCAATCGTATCGCTCCCGCTGAGGCGGCAGGATTGCTGCGGGAGATTCGCCGGATTCTCACGGCTGCCATCACCTCGCGCGGCAGTACGATCCGCGACTACCGGACCGGCACCGGCGACGCGGGAGAGTTCCAGGGATCCCACCTGGTCTACGGCCGAGGCGGCGAGCCGTGCGTGCAGTGCGGAACTCGCCTCACCGAAACCCACCTGATCGACGCCCGCACCACCGTCTTCTGCCACCGATGCCAGTCGTAAAGCGCCGCCGCAACCGGATGCTGCCGTTGCCTGCCGCCGACCTGGGGCAACTCCGCTCCCGCGTGCGTGCTCTCTGCGAGAACCGCCCGGGCGTCTACCAGATGGTGGATGCCACCGGCAAGGTACTCTACGTCGGCAAGGCCAAGCGGGTCCGCACCCGCCTGCTCTCCTACTTCCGCGCCAGCTATCCCGAGGACAAGGCGGCGCGGATTCTCTACGCGACCAACGACATCCGCTGGCAGTACGTGCCCAGTGAATTCGCGGCCTTTCTCACCGAGCTGCGCCAGATCCGGCGGCACCGTCCCCACTTCAACTATCACCTGAATCACTCGCGCCGCCCTGTGCTGATCGCCATCTCGGGCGGCCATGCGCCCAGAATGCGCGCCTGCCGCACGCTCGCATCGCATGACGTCCGGGCGTACGGGCCATTCCAGTCGCTCGCGCGCGCGGCGGAAGCAGTGCGCACGCTGAATGACCTGCTGGGCCTCCGTGACTGCGCCGAGGCGATGCCAATCGTCTTCTCGGGCCAGGGGGACCTCTTCGGCGCCGATCGGCGAGCCGCCTGCGCCCGGCACGAATTCGGATTCTGCTCAGGACCGTGTGCCGGGTTCGTGGCGGAATGGGAGTACCACCGCCGGGTGGAGACGGCGATGGCCTTTCTGGAGGGTCGGACACTCCAGCCACTCGACCGCGTTATCGAGATGATGTCTGCCGCGGCCGGCTCGACTGATTTCGAACTGGCAGCGCGCTGGCGGGAAAAATTCGAGCAACTCGAGTGGCTGCTCGCCTCAACCAGCCGAGCCCGCTCGGCGGTGGATCTGCTGAGCTTCGTCTATCGCGATCCCGGCGTGCTGGGCGATGACCAGGTGTTCATCATCCGGGGCGGGCTGGTGCGGGGCACCTGGCCATGGCCATCCACGCCGATCGAGGAAGCAGCCTTCCGCGCCGAGGTACGCGTGGAACTGGAAAAACCGCTCGCACCCCCATTCCCGCTGCCGCTCGATGGATTAGACGAAATCCTGCTGCTGATGCGCTGGTTCCGCTCGCATCCGGATGCATTGCGGCGGACGAGTACGCTGGAGAGTTGGCTGGAAGGGTAGGCTGCGGGTCGCGGGTCGCGGGTCGCGGGTCCCGCCCGGCGCTGTCATTGCGAGGAGCACGCCGTGCGTGCGACGAAGCAACCTTGCAGCCCGACCGCGATCTCACGGGCGGAGTTCCAGCGGCATTCCGATTTCGGGCTGCAAGGTTGCCGCGGCCGCTCCGCGACCTCGCAATGACGCCCCCGACCCTCGACTAGGTTCCCATCTGAAACAATGCGTCGGCTCGGCCGTAAGGTGCCGCTCATCAGCCTGGAGCCACCGATGCGTCCCACTTTGCTGGCACTTGCCGTCACTCTCCTCGCCGCCGTGCCGCTCTCCGCTCAGATTGCCCCGCCGATGGATTCGCTCGAGCTGGGCCGCAAGGCCTCGGACTGGTTCTTCCACGGGCAGTCGGACAGCTTGTGGGCG
>DASSOW010000470.1:0-9765 GCA_035700175.1 Gemmatimonadales bacterium
AGCATGACCGCGCTGAAGAGCGACGGGTCCAGCACCCCGGCGGCCAGGCCGGTCTGCGCAAAGATCAGTCCGACCTCGCCCCGCGGCACCATTCCCACGCCCACAACCAGCTTCCGGCCCCGGAACCAGAACGGCGCGTAGCCAGCGGCCACTTTGCCGATCACTGCCGCCACGATCAGCACGCCGCCCACGAGCAGCGTACGTTCATCGAGAAAACTGCGCACGTCCACCGCGGCACCGACGGCCACGAAGAAGATGGGGACGAAGAACTGCCCCAGCCGCACCACGCTGTGCCCGATCGGCTTGGCAAAGCGGGTGGGTGCAAAGACCAGCCCCGCCGTGAACGCACCAATGATCAGCGCCGACCCCACCGCGTCGGCCAGCGCGGCCAGCAGGAAGGCGATCACCAGACCCATGATGCCGAGCGTGTGGGCACTGCCCAGCTTGGCCAGCAGCCGGAACAGCGGCGGTATGACGATACGCCCCGCGATGAGCGCAACGGCCACAAAACCAAAGGCCGTGAGCGTCGTGACCGAGACACCTGCAAGCGACAAGCTCTCGCCGGCCACCAGGCGAGCAACCACGGCCAGGATGATGAGCCCGACGATGTCGTCGATGACGGCGGCGCCGAGCACCACCTGGCTTTCCTCATCCTGGAGCCGGCCCAGGTCACTGAGGACTCGCGCCGTGATCCCTACCGACGTGGCCGTGAGTGCGGCTGCAGCCACCAGTGCCGGCAATGGGCCGAGGCCGAGCAGCCGCTCCGCGACGAGGCCCAGCCCGAACGGCAGCGCCACGCCCACCAGCGCCACCGTCGTGGCGGTGCCGCCGAGCGAGAGCAGCCGCCGGAGATCGGTCTCGAGGCCAATCTCGAACAGCAGGATCACCACGCCGATCTCTGCCATGATGTGCACAACCGGAAGGTCGGGGTTCACCACCCCGAGCACCGACGGACCCAGGAGCACGCCCGCGATCAGTTCGCCCAGCACGGCTGGCTGGCCTACCCGTTCCGCCAGCTCGCCACAGAACTTGGCACCTGCCAGCAGCCCCGCCAGCATGAGCAGGATCTGGGGCACAGACAGGGTGCCGTCGGCTACGGCGGCCAAGAGGTGCATGTTCAGCGAGGTGCTTCGGGCGCGATTATCGAGAGGAGTTCGACGACCGGCGTCGAGAGGAAGCGGCTCCTGGCCGCCCGGACCCTCGCGCGGATGGTGAGCTCGGCCAGCGCCGGCAGCCCGGCGACCCGGGCGGAATCGTCGCGTGAGAGCATCACGTAGACAAAGCCGGGTTCCGGCAGCGGGCCGCGCGCCAGCATGTAGGGCTGGCCCGGCGGCATCTCGGGCCGGAGCTCATCGGCGCTGGCGGTGGAGATGTACTGGACCCGCCATTCGACGTCCTTGCCGACGTACCGCTCGGGTTCGGCGCGCACTTCCGCGGCGGTCACGCCCTGCGCCACGCTGTCAGCGGGCACCAGGTCCTCGGTCTTGACCCAGGCCTCAAGCTGGACGCGTGACCAGGAGCCTGCGCTGCTCAGCACCCGCACGGGCGCACCGGCACGCAGCGTGCCCGACTGCCCTGCATCGGGTGACGTCAGGAGCGCCGTGTTCCGCGCCGCCGCCATGGGGCGACCCAGCTCCTGGGGCGCATCCTTGGGTGGCGTCGATGAGGTGGAAACCGGCCCGCCGCTCGGTGCCTGCTGGTAGGCCTGGGCTTTCTCCGTCGCGGGTGCCTTCGTGGCCACTGATTTTGGCGCGTTCATCACCGCTTCCGCCGGGACCCAGACCGCGCGTTCCACCCGCGTCCACTTGCCGCGCGTCTCCACGCGATTCAGGAGCATCCCTTTTTCCAGCTGCGCCAGCTCCTTGCCGGCGGGCGTGGAGCGAAGCCGTACGTTGTCGGCGGCAATGACGACATCGAAACCGTCGCGCGCATCGCGTTTGAGCAGCGAGGTGGAGACCCAGCCCCGCAGCCGCACCTGACGCCAGTTACCCCGGCGTCCAGTCACCGCGAGGTCGGCAGTGGCAGTGGTGTGCGCGAGCAGCGTGCCGTCCGGCGCCTTCCGGATCTGGGTGGCAAGCACGCGCGACGTGCCCTGGGCTGCGAGCGGCGCGGCCACGAGGAGCAGCGCCAGCGTGCAGGCTGGTAGGCGACGGAGCGCGAAACTAGATTGCGGCGCGTTGGTCATCGTTTGTGATTGTAATCCCCCGGAGAATCATGTCCAAATCGCGGGCCCCTGTGGCGTTGATCGTGCTCGATGGCTGGGGCTACCGGCCCGAGCGTGAGGGCAACGCCATCGAGCTCGCGCGCACCCCCGTGTGGCACCAGCTCTGGGAGCGCTGGCCCCGGACCCTGCTGGATGCCAGCGGACTGGCGGTGGGGCTGCCGGCGGGCCAGATGGGTAACAGCGAGGTGGGCCATCTCAACCTCGGCGCCGGGCGCGTGGTGCCGCAGGATATCGTCCGTATCTCACAGAGTATCGCGGACGGCAGCTTCTACCGGCTGGAGCCATTTCTCGCGCTGGGCGAGCACCTCCGCCGCACCGGCGGCACCCTCCATCTCGTGGGCCTCCTCGGACCCGGTGGCGTGCACGCGCTCGACACTCACCTCCTCGCCTGCATCGAGCTGGGCCTCCGCCTCGGGGCGCCCCGGATCGCCATCCAGGGTTTCCTCGACGGGCGCGACACCCTGCCGGCCATCGGCGCCGAGGTGGTGCAGCGGCTGCTCGACGACATGAAGCGCATTGCCGGCCCTCGCGCGGTGCTCGCGTCGCTCTGCGGCCGCTACTACGCCATGGACCGTGACAAGCGCTGGGACCGCACCCAGCTCGCGTACGATGCGCTGGTGCGTGGGCAGGGCCGCATGGCCACCGATGCGGTGCGCGCGGTGCAGGAGAGCTACGAGCAGGGCACCACCGACGAGTTCGTGAAACCGATCGTCATGCAGGGCGCGGACGGCGGGGCCGTGTGTCCCATGCGCGATGGCGACGCCATGCTCTGCTTCAATTTCCGCAGCGACCGGATGCGCCAGATCGTCTCGGCGCTCATGATCGATGGCTTCAGCGGATTCCCGGTGCCGGACCGGCCGGAGCTGATGGCCGTCACCATGACGCAGTACAACCAGACGTTTCCCATCCCGCAGGCGTTTCCGCCCTTCAGCATGGCGCACATCATGGCGGAAGTGCTGGCCGACCAGGGCCGCACGCAGCTCCGCACCGCGGAGACCGAGAAGTATCCTCACGTGACATACTTCTTCAATGGCGGCTTCGAGACGCCGTACCGGGGCGAGGAGCGGATCCTGGTGCCGTCGCCCAAGGTGGCGACGTATGATCTCCAGCCCGAGATGAGCGCCGCCGGCATCGCCGACACGCTCTGCCACGCGCTGGAGCACCGGACCCATGATTTCATGCTCTGCAACTTTGCCAACGCCGACATGGTGGGGCACACCGGCGTGATGCCGGCCGTGATCACCGCGGTAGAAACCATCGACGCGTGCCTGGGCCGGGTCATGGCAAGCGCGGACAAGGTGGGGGCCTCGCTCTTCATCACGGCCGACCACGGGAACGCCGAGCTGATGACCGATCCCGGCACCGGCGGGCCGCATACCGCCCACACCACCAACCCGGTACCCTTCGTGTCGGTGCGCGGCGGCACGGAGCGGCTCCGCAGCGGCGGGGCGCTGGGTGACGTGGCACCGACCATTCTCAACCTGATGGGCCTCGAACCTTCTCCCGAGATGACGGGCCGCGACCTCCGCGAGGGCTGATGCGCGTACTTCCTGTTTCGCTGTTCCTGCTCGCCATGACGGCGGCAACAGCTGCCGCCCAGGTGGGACACCCGCCAGACCAGAGTCCCTATCAGGACATCCTGCCGGGGCATACGATCCTGCCATTTGTCGGCTTTATCGGCGGTGCAGGCGGGCCGCTCGGCGTTGGGCCGCATCATGGAATGATCTACGGCGGGCGCTACGATGTGCGCTCGAGCCAGACCATGGAGATCGGCGTCTCGGTGGCGCACGGCACGATGGACCGGCTCATCGTGAACCCCTTCGTGAAGCTCGCCAATCGTACCACGGGACCGGTGGACCAGAAGGTGACCTTCGCGGACCTCACGGTCCAGCTCAACGTCTCCGGCGGAAAGACGTGGCACGGCTTCGCCCCGTTCGTGGGGCTGAGCGGCGGCATGGCATTCGCGAGCGCCACCCCCGCGGACACAAGCGGCTACAAGTTCGGCAACAAGTTCTACGTCGCCCCGTCGATCGGCACCAGGCTCTTCATCACCCGTCACCTCCTGCTCCGGGCCGACGTGCGGGCCGCATTCTGGAAGCTGACCTACCCCGCCACCTACGCGGCGGAGCCGGTGGAGGAGCCAGGCACCGAGGAATCCAACGCGGTGCGGCCTGACGGAGACCTGAATGACTGGGAGCTGACCCCGTGGCTGCAGGTCGGGGTCGGATATCTGGTCCACTGGTGAATGGTGGGCCCCGGGAACTCGCCCGTCCGTCCTGAAAAGCGCGGCGGCCGCCTCAGCGACGAGGCAGTGGTCGAGGAGGTGCCGGTGTGGCTGGAAGTGAACGGACGGCCTGCCGTCACCTGGATGTGCACCCCGGACCTGCTGGAAGAACTGGCGGTGGGATGGCTGCACGGCGAGGGCTACATCCGCTCCGCCGCCGAGGTGCAGCTGCGGCCGTGCGCCAGCGACCTCGGCTTCTGGGCCACCGTC
Organism: Gemmatimonadales bacterium; assembly: GCA_035700175.1. Lineage (GTDB taxonomy): Bacteria > Gemmatimonadota > Gemmatimonadetes > Gemmatimonadales > GWC2-71-9 > CAMLHP01. Next base: position 4,719 of record DASSOW010000470.1, read on the forward strand.
GCCGCCACGTCGGTTGATGCCGTGATGGGGGAACAGCGCCGTCCGGTGCTCGCCTCCGGCTGCGGCGCGGTCTCCACCTTCCTGGCCGATCCCTCCACCGTGGCACCGCAGCCGCCTCGCGGCGATCCTCCGCCTGCCGAGATCCTTCGTGATCGCTTCAAGGAGCTGTTCCAGCGCGGCGAGCGCTATCGTGATACCGGGGGGATTCACGCCGCCGCGCTCACCGACGCCCGCTCACTCTTTGCGCACGCGGAGGACATTGGCCGCCACAATGCCGTGGACAAGGCGATCGGCTCCGCCCTTCTCGCCGGCCAGCAGATTGCTGGCCTCGGCCTCCTTGTCACCGGGCGCATCTCCGCCGAGCTCGCGTACAAGGCCTCACGCGCCGAGCTGGCCTGGGTGGCCACACCCTCGGTGCCATCCAGCCTTGCCGTGGAAATCGCACGGCGCTCGGGGATGACGCTGGTGGGACGCGCCGTCAGCGCCACGCCTCGCTGGCACCCACACCGGGCCGCATGAGTCTCACCGACGACGAGGTGCGGCAGATCCTGGCCGCCTCGCGACGGATTGCTGTCGTCGGGCTGGGCGACAATCCGGGCCGCCCCGCCTATGGTGTCGCGCGCTACCTGCAGAAGCAGGGTTACCAGATTGCTCCCGTGCACCCCCGTGATGAGGAGACGCTGGGGCAACGGGTGTATCGTTCGCTCGAGGACGCGGCGGCGGATGGCCCGGTGGATATCGTGGACGTCTTCCGCCGCTCCGATGCGATCCCCGAACTGGTCGCGCCGTGTGTGGCCATTCGTCCCCGGGTCGTCTGGCTACAGGTGGGCGTCCGGAATGACGAAGCGGCAGGCGCACTGGAGGCCGCGGGCATCCCCGTAGTGCAGAATCGCTGTCTGGCCGTGGAACACTATCGATTGGCGGGAACCCCATGAAGAGCCCGGCGCTGCTGCTTGCAGCCACCCTGTTCATACCCGCGATCGCCGTAGGGCAGACGCGGGACCAGGCCCGCCTGATTATCAACGTGTCCGCCGGATTCGTGGGTGGACGGTCGCTCTGGCAGGTGCGCGGCCAGCCGCTCTATGACAATCTCGCTGGCCAGACGGTGATCGACACACTCACGCTCTCCCGGCGCATCCGCAACAGTTTCAGCCTGGGCGCACGCGGCATCTATTTCCACGGCGATCACCTGGGATTCTTTGGTGAGGCGTTCCTGCTGGGCCTCGGCTTCGACGACACCTGCGGCCGCACGTTTGCCACCGGGTCGGGACGCAATGCCGAGACATGCAACTCGATTGACCAGGCAGAAACGGCGTCATCCGCGGTGGAGATCGCGGGAGGCACCATGTACCGGTTTGCCAGCCGGAAGTCGATCTCGCCCTATGTGCGCGGCAGTCTCGGCTTTGTCCTCGCGAGCCGAAGCGCCACGCTCATGAGTGGCACCTTCAACAGCGCCGGCGTCGGCAGTGAGCCGGTCGAGGTCAACATCTTTCCCGACGAGGGCGGCTCCAAGTTCTATCTCGCCGGCGGGCTGGGTGCCGGCTTCACCGCCCAGATCGCGCCCAGCTACCAGCTCCGCTGGGAGGTGCGCGACAACATGGTCCGCCTCCCCACCGTGGCCGGTCCCACCGCGCAGGATGGCAACCCGCCGCTGCTCACGAACCGCATCAAGCACCTGTTCTCGATCGAGGTCGGCTTCGACGTGGTGCTGGAACGGCGGCATGGGAGACGGTACTAGCTGAGCGCTGAGCGCATAGCGCTTGGCGAGATTCACGACCCATGACTCACGACCCACGACCCATCCAGGGCGCCATCCTCGCCGGTGGGGCGGCATCGCGCTTCGGCGGCCGGCCCAAGGGGCTCGAGGTCGTGGGCGGTGTGCGGGTGGTCGACCGGCTCGCAAGTGTGATCCACGAAGCGCTGGGACACGCCCCGATCCTGATCGCCAACGATCCCGAGGCAGCGCACTGGGACACGGGACTCCGCGTTGCGCCCGATGTGCTGCCGGGATTCGGGGCGCTCGGCGGGATTCACGCCGCTGTGGCGCACGCGCCCGCGCCGGTCGTGGCCGTCGCGTGGGACATGCCGTTCGTCAACGTGACACTGGTGCGCCTGCTCGCCGTCGCGCTGATGCGCGGCCACGATGCAGTGCTGCCAGCCAGCGGCGGGCGGCGAGGAATGGAGCCGCTCTGCGCCGCGTACGGTCCCGCCTGCGAACCTGCCATTCGCCGTGCCCTCGAGCGGGGTGACCGCCGAGCCATCGCATTCCACGATGACGTCTCGGTCGCGATCCTTCCGCTGGAAGCGGTGGCGCAAGCCGGGCCCCCGGAGCAGCTGTTCTTCAACATCAACACGGCCGAGGACCTGGCCCAGGCGGAGCTCCAGTGGCAACGCGGATCGTCTGCATCGTAGGCCGGAAGAACGCCGGGAAAACCACGCTCACGGTGGCGCTCTGCCAGGAGTTCGCCCGCATGGGCCGACGAGTGATGACACTGAAGCATGGGCACCACCCGGCGCTGGTGGATCGAGAGGGCACCGACACCTGGCGCCATTTTCACGAGGGTGGCGCCGAACGGACGCTTATCGCCTCGCCCGAATTCCGGGTGCTCTTCGAGCGGGTGGCCGACGACTACGATCCAGTCGGACTGGCGCGGCGCTACCTGGGCGAGGCCGACATCGTCCTTGCCGAAGGGTTTTCCCGCAGCTCCCTCCCCCGGATCGAGGTCTGGCGGCGCGGAGTTAGTTCCCCGCCACTGTTCTCCCAGCACGCGGATCCGGCCCTCTGGCTCGGCATCGTGACCGACCATCCGGGGCTCACCACCCCATGTCCCGTCTTCGACCTGGCGCAGGCCGACTGGGCGTTGCGCGCAGCGGAAGCCGCCTGGGCGGGCGCCGCGGACGTCGCGCCGTGAGCGAGACCATGCTCTCCGCGCGCGAGGCGGCCATGCTCATCCTGCGGCACATCGAGCCGCAGCCCGAGCTGCGGGTGCCGCTCGATGACGCGCTGGGCTCGGTGCTGGCCCAGGACATCGTGAGCCCGATCAACATCCCCTTCTACACCAACTCGGCGATGGACGGCTACGCCGCCCGCGCGGAGGATGTGACCGGTGCCAGCGCCGAGAATCCGGTAAGGCTCCGCGTGGTGGAACAGATTCCGGCGGGCGCGTTTCCGGCCCGGGCAGTCGGACCAGGCGAGTGCGCCCGGATCTTCACCGGTGCGCCGCTTCCGGAGGGGACCGACAGCGTCATCCGCCAGGAGGACACTGACCAGGGCGCCGACATCGTCACCATCAGCAATGATCGCGATGCCGGTATCAACTTTCGCCTTGCCGGTGAGGATATCCGCGCCGGCGACACCGTGCTGCGGGTGGGGCATGCGCTGGGAGCGGCGGAGCTGGGCGTGCTCGCCTCTCTGGCGGTGGCGCATCCATTGGTCTATCGCCGTCCGCGCATCGCCATCCTGGGCAGTGGCGACGAAATCGCTGACGTCGACCAGCCGGAGGAGATTCTCTCCGGCCGCAAGGTGGCGAGCAGCAACACCCACACGCTCATGGCCCTGGTGCGAGAGGCCGGCGGGGAGCCGGTCAACCTCGGCATTGCAGGCGACACGCCCGCCAGCCTCCGGGCGCACCTGGCGCCTGCGCTCGACTGCGACATGCTCATCACCAGCGCCGGCATCAGCGTGGGCGAGCATGACCACCTGCGCGACGTGCTGGACGCGCTGGGCACCGACCTCAAGTTCTGGCGGCTGCGGATGCGGCCGGGCGCACCGGTCGGCTTCGGGATGCTGGGCGAAATTCCGTGGCTCGGCCTGCCGGGCAATCCGGTGAGCACCATGGTGACGTTCGAGCTCTTTGCCCGGCCGGCCATCCGCCGGATGTGCGGGCATGCGTTGCCGTTCCGCCGCGGGATCGACGTGTGTGTGGCGGAACCGATTTCCCTGCGGCCCAAGCTGCAGCATTTCCTTCGCGCCATTGTCAGCGATGGTGACGGCATGCCATCGGTGCGGCTCACCGGACCGCAGGGCTCGGGCATCCTGACGTCGATGATCAGGGCCAACGCACTGCTGGTGATCCCGGAGGGCCAGCACGAGACGCCTCCCGGCACCATTGCCATTGCGTTCAGGCTGGATGACAACACGTGGACCAGCAAGCCGCCCTTCTGAAGAGGCTGGGGAACAGTTTTGCCGCGGCCTGGCGCGAGGCAGGCGCCGACGGCGATGGGACGGCACAACTCGCTGACCTCACCGCGCGTTACACGGAGCCCCACCGGTACTACCACACGCTGCACCATATCGCCATGGTGCTCGACAGGCTGCATGCACATCAGGGAGCGCTCGAGCATCCGGCCGAGGCCATGCTCACCGCCTGGTATCATGACGCGGTGTACGACCCTGCGGCGAGTGACAATGAGGTGCGGAGTGCGGAGCTGGCCACGGAACAGCTGCTGGCGGCGCATGCACCGGTGGAGACGGCCGCACGAGTGCGCGAAATGATCCTCGACACGCGGCATGCCGAGCCGGCGACGTCGCCAGATGGGGCCTACGTGGCGGATGCCGACCTGGCGATCCTGGCAGCGCCAGCGATCGCCTTTGATGCCTACGACGCCGCCATTCGTGCGGAGTATGCCTTCGTCCCTGAGCCGGCATATCGCGCCGCACGCGCCGACGTGCTCCAGGCCTTTCTCGATCGCCCGTTCATCTACCAGACGGCGGTGTTCCGGAAGCGGTGTGAAATCGCGGCCCGGGAGAACCTTGGTCGTGCGGTGATGCGCTTGGGCGTCTGACGTCCGGCGTCCGGCGCATAGCGCACAGCGCACCGCGCATTTATATTTCGTGTCATCGAAGGGGAGTAGCTCGTCCGCCTCCGGGCGGAAGGCCGATCGTCAGGACTGTTCCGAACGGAACACGGTCCGGCCAGGAGGCGGGATTCCCGCACTCAGAGCGAGACCTTCGTCCACCGCTGCCAGCGCCGGGGGACGAGGGTCTCGCTTTTTCGTGCTTGCAGCAGATCGAGGAGCAACACCGATGGGCGGATATACCAAGACG
>DASSOW010000471.1:0-4481 GCA_035700175.1 Gemmatimonadales bacterium
GCGCAAACCTGCGCCATTTTCGCGCGCTTCCCGATCGCTGCGGCCCTTTGACCCTGACTGCCGGCGAATGCGGATACTTCATCTCGCGAAATACTACTGGCCCCGCTCAGGCGGCATGGAGCGCGTCGTGCGCGATCTTGCCGAAGGGGCCACTGCGCTCGGCCACCAGGTCGAGGTGGTCTCGGTGCGCACCTTTGGCGAACGAGGCCGCCGCGCCGGTGGCAAGGTGACGCGCGCGTTTTCGTTCGGCGCACTGGGCTCGCAGGAGATCGCCCCCGGCTATATCGCCGCGGCCTGGAAACGCGCCGACGTGATCCACGTGCACCATCCGCATTCGCTGGCGGATGTGGCATGCCTGCTCCGGGCCGGTCGGACACCGGTCGTGGTGACACAGCATGCCGATGCCAAGCGTGGCCTCTACCGGCCCGTGGCGCGGCTGGTCCTGCGGCAGGCCAAGGCCATCGTTGTCCCCAGCCGGGCGCACGTGGCGATGTCGGTGGAGCTGCGCGGCTTCGAGTCGAAGGTGGAAGTGATTCCGTTCGGGGTCGATGAGGCCCGCTGGGACGTGGTGCCGCCCCCGCCGCCGGATTCTCCTCCCCGGGCGCTGTTCATCGGCCGCCTTGCCGCTTACAAGGGCCTGGACGTGCTGCTGCGGGCGCTGGCCATGGTTCCCGACGTCCGGCTCGACATCGTTGGCTCGGGGCCGGAAGGGCCTCGGCTCAGGACCCTGGCGCAGGCGCTGGCGGTGACGGACCGGGTACGCTGGTTCGGGGAGTATCCGGACGAAGACCTCACCCGGCGCATGGCGGACGCCGATTTCCTGGTGCTGCCGTCCGTCACCACCGAGGAGATGTTCGGCCTTGTCGTGCTGGAGGCGATGGCGGCCGGGCGACCGGTCATCACGACTGCGGTGCCGAGCGCGGTGCGCGAAGTGAATGTGGCGGGTGAGACCGGACTCGAAGTTCCGATCCGCGACGTGTCGGCCTTGGCGCACGCCTTGTCCGAGATGGCCAGTGACCCCGAACGGCGACACCGCATGGGCGAGGCGGGACGGTCCAGGGTGCGCGAGCACTTCAGTCGGGCCCTCATGGCGGAGCGACACATTGCGCTCTACCAGAGAATCATGACGGGCTGGCTTCCCTACGGAGCGGCATGACATGTGCCTGACCACCAGGCCGGAGCTTTGAATGCGCTTGTGGCGCTAATATATTGGCTTGTCAGTCAACGTCTTAGGACCTCAGGAGGCCGGGGATGACGCCGAGCCCCGCGCGTCAAAATATCGCTGAGCTGCAGTACGCGAGCGGGACCGCGTCGATCGCCAGCGGTGAGGCGCCCGCCGGGTCGGCGCCGCCGGACCTCAACGGGAACGGCCGGCATCAGTCCACCGTGGCCTCCATTCCGCTCGACGCCGAGCATCTGGCGCTACGCCTCGGGCTCCAGCGCCGGGCCTCTTCCAATATTCGCCGCCACCTCCTGCGCCACCTGCGCCGCGTATCGGTGCTGCTGGTCGCGGACTTTGTCGCCATTACGGGGCTGGGGCTCGTGCTGGCGAGCCTCGAGGCCAGCGGCGTCGGCCTGATCGGCCAGATCTTCCGCCTGCCCATTGCGACGCCACGGTTCGTCATGGCCCTGGCCATCGGCTTGTACGTAGCCGGCAACTACTCCAGCGGCGACGACCGGCGCAGCGCCCACCGGCTGCTATACGGCGTCTCGCTCGCCACCCTGCTGGAGATCTGGACAGTCGTCTGGGCCGGCGGGGTGACGCAGGGCGTGCTGGTCCTGATTGCCACGGCGTTTGCTGTCTGGACAACCCTGGTGCTGGAGCGCCTGCTGGTAGATCGGCTGGTGGATGCCTTCGCGCCCGGCCCGAAGCACGCCGCCCGCACCATCTTCGTCGGTCCAGCCGAGATGTGCCGGGAGGCCGCCGAGTACCCGGCGCTGAGCATTGCCAGTGAATTTTCCCCACTGGGCTTCCTCGACGTGCGCCGGCCGCCCGCGCCCGATGCGCTGGGCAGCGTGGATGACCTCGCCCGGACGCTGCATGACCTGCGAGTAGAGACGGTGGTAGTGTGCGGATATCTGTCGGACCTGCAGCTCCAGGCGCTCGTCAGCGTGGCCCTTGCGGCCGGCTGCCACATCCTCACGGTGCCGCGCGCCATTGACGTGGCCGGTGTCCATCCGACCGTGATCTGGTCGCACGGCATGCCGTTGATGGAGCTCTCGGCGCCTGCGCTGCGGGGACAGCAGCGGATGCTCAAGCGCGTCATCGACGTGACGGGCGCGCTCGCCGGGCTCGTGCTCGCAGCCCCCGTCATGCTGGCGGCCGCGGTGGCCATCAAGATCGATTCCGCCGGCCCGGTCTTCTTCCGGCAGGAGCGGGTCGGCGTTGGAGGGCGGCGGTTCAGGGTGTGGAAGTTCCGCACCATGACCCACAATGCGCCGGACACGCTGCACCGCGAATACATGACCCGCATGCTGGGCGGTGACGAGGAGTCCACGCTGCATCGCGACGGGAATGGCCAGCCGATCTTCAAGATGGCCCAGGATCCCCGGGTGACCCGGGTCGGCCGTTTCCTGCGCAAGTCGTCATTGGATGAGCTGCCCCAGTTCTTCAACGTGCTGCGGGGCGAAATGAGCCTGGTGGGACCCCGCCCGCCGGTGCCGTACGAGTTCGAGGCCTACGATCACTGGCAGTATGACCGGATGCAGGTGCGGCCGGGCATCACCGGCCTGTGGCAGGTGTCGGGGCGGAGCCGGCTTTCATACCGGCAGATGTGCGAGCTCGATCTCGACTATGTGCGCCGCTGGAGCGTGTGGCTGGATCTCCGGATCCTGCTGCGTACCGTGCCGGTGGTGCTGTTCAATTCCGGTCGCGCCGTTTGAGGCGGCGTGCGCCGGTCCCTCTTCCGTCGTCCAGCAACTCCTCGTAGATCGCTTGCAGTCGCGCCGCCTCCGCCGGCCAGGTGAGGCCGGCGATCGCGCGCCGGGCGGCCTGGGCCTGCGCCACTCGCGCCTCGGTGCTCATGGTGCGGAACAGGCGAATGGCGCGGCTGGCGTCCGCCGCATCGCCGGGCGTGAAGTAGGTCGCGCACGCCTCGGGGAAGTACCGCAGGTACGTCGGGATGCGAGGGGCGATGAGCGGGATGCCGAGGTGGACGTACTCCAGCAGTTTGGTCGAGAGCGAATACTGCGTCATGCGGTCGAGACGAGTGGGCAGGAACCCGGCGTGGAAAGTGGGCAGCGCGGAGCGCAGCGCGTGATGCGACACCGCACCGTGCAGCCGGACGGCGGCATCAAGCCTGAGGCGCGCGACCTGCTGCTGCAATGCGTCGGCCATGGGTCCGCTGCCGAAGATGTCATAAGTGACATCGAGGCCCGCGCCGCGGGCGGCGGCGATCGCCTCCACGGCGAGATCCAGCCCGTACATGGGCGTGAGCGTGCCGTGGTACGCCAGTCGGAGGGTAGTGCCCACCACGCCGCTGGTCATGGCCTCCGGGCCGAGATCAGCCGGGTTGGTGAGGTTATGGACCACCACGATGCGCTCGTCAGGTCGCGCCCGCCGGCTCGCGAGCAGGCCTTCGATCTCCCGGTTCACTGTCAGCGTCACGTCGGCGAAGCGCCGGCACCAGCGCTCGACGGCGGTGGCGATGGGCGCCGCGAGCGGCCCGAGTCGCGGGCCGAGCTTGGTGCGGGTGAATTCGGGAAAGATCTCGTGCAGGTCGAGAATGACCCTGGCTCCATGGCGGCGCGCGGGTCGGGCCGCGGCCACGAGAAAGTCGGGCAGGGTGTGCACGTGCACGACGCGCGCGTGACGGAAGCGCGGATCCCGTCGCATGAGCGCGTGGGCGCGCGCCAGGAAGTTCGTATATTCCAGCACGTAACTGCCCAGCGAGCCGCGCCGGCGCTGGCCCGGGAGGCGGATGATCGCCACGCCCTGATAGTGGCCGACCGGCCGGGGATCCAGCCCGTCCTGCAGGGCAATCACCGCCACGCGCGCACCCGTGGCGGCGGCGACCAGCGCCTCGCGGCGTGGACGCGCGTCATCAGGAAACTGGGTCTGCGCGATGTGGACGATATCGAAAGGGCGTTGTGGCATCGGTACCGGTTGAGACCGTGACAAAGGAAGCAGATCGGCGCGCGCTGGCAAGGCCGACCGCCGGATCAGCACCAATTTCGGTGCTGTTGGTCACGAACATGTGGCCCAGGGCTGACCGGCCGTCGTACGGCAGTTTCGTCGCCGCGGAAGCCAAGGCGCTCGCCGAGGCCGGCGTCGGCGTGCATGTCCACGTGATTCCCGGTGACACCAACCCATTGAGCTACGCCACGGATATCGCGTCTATCCGGCGCCTGGCGCGCTCCGGCCGGTTTGACATCGTTCACGCACACTATGGGCTGGCTGGCTGGACGGCGTCCTGGCAGCCATTGCCGCTGGTCGTCTCCTTCTGTGGTACCGACCTGCTCGGCGGACATGCTGAGCGCGG
>DASSOW010000472.1:0-11430 GCA_035700175.1 Gemmatimonadales bacterium
GCGATGGCTCGTGCGGTCGACGAGCGACGTCTGTCGGTCGAACAACAGATGCACGCGCCCGAGCGCGTACTCCTGCAGGTCAGAGAACTGGACGGCGGCCGCAACAACGACCACGCAGGCGATGCTGATGAGGGTGAGCCGCCGGCCGAGCGACTCGAGCGCGGCAAGCATGTAGCTGGCGCACGCTGCCGCAACCAGCATCGCCCCGCGGCTTCCACTCAGGAATACCGATACCAGCGCAATCGCAGCGAGCAGCGACAGCCAGAGCGCTCCCCGCCGCCGGGCATTCGCGAAGGGCAAGGCCAGGCAGAGCGCGAACAGTCCAGAGAGTGGGAGCGCAGATCGGGCGTTGGGGTTGATGACCGGAAGGCCGTCGAGCTGAATGGCGTGCAGCAGTCCGGCCGCGGCCGCCAGCACACCGCAGATCACGCCCAGCCAGTACCAATCTTCCCCCCGCAGCCTGCGGCGCGCACAATAGGCGAAGATGCCAAGGATGGAGATCATGCCCAGGAGGTCCTGCATGCCACGCGCAGGGGTCTGGCTATAGAGAAGCTCGACCGCGAGCAATCCGGAGCACAGGAGGATGAGACGCAGTGGTGCATCCCGGCGCCGTACGATGAGCGGACTCCACAAGATCGTGACCAGCAGGAGCCCGTAGTTGAGCGTGTTCCACCGCAGCAGGCCACCCGTGAACACGAGCGACGTCATCAACGGATCAAGGGTGCACAGCATCCCGATGCCAAACAGCCCCAGCATCGGGCGACGAATGCCGGCCACGGCACTTGCGAAGCCCAGGGCCGTCCACAGGAATACGGAGACTCGCAGTCCCAGTACCAGGCCCGCCGCGGCCGCCGCCACGATCGCGGCGACGTACATGGCCCCGACGCGCTCACGGCCGATGGCACGCACGGCCAGTCTGGTGCTGGACGCGCGCTGCACGCGGGTCACTGGCGCCGCGATGGTCATTGGATCGACCGCCTTGGGGCAAGCGGCAGGCGCCGCCGCTCGCAGGCGCTGCGGATCTGCTCGGCCCACGCCTCCAGGGTCCGGGCATTCGCAAAGGCCCGGCATCGGGTGCGCAGGGCCGACCAGTCCCTGGTGTCGGTGAGCGCGCGCCGGATCATGGCGCGGAGTGCCGCGGGGTCACCGGGCTGCACCAGCCAGCCCCGTTCGCCCGTCTCGCCGACGACAGCCTGAGCGGCGCCGACGTTGGTGGTGAGCACGGGAAGCCCTTGCGACATGGCATCCAGCCACGCCTTGCAATAGCCCTCGGTATGGGACGGATGCACGCAAAGATCCGCAGCGCGGAACTCCCGGGCGAGGCCAGCCCTGTCGAGCTGGCCCGCAAACCGCACGTGTTCGGTCAAGCCAAGCTTGCCCACCAACCGCTGTAGCGCGGACCTCTCCGGGCCGTCGCCGGCCAGTGTCAGCATCGGGCAGCGCTCGAGGCTCTCCGACTTGAGCTGGTGAAGTGCCTCCAGCAGGACAGGCACCCCCTTTTCCACGCTGAGCCGGCCAGCGTAGATCAACTGCGGAGGATGGCTGAGGTTCCGGTCATCATTGACTGGAGTCGCGGCGACCTCGTCCTGTGTGAGCGAGGTCGCGAACAGCCACTCCATGCCGGGCGACGGCGGGGAAGACGCGTCGCCGACCGCCATCATGACGCCGCCGTTCCTGGCGAGGCGTCGCATGGTCTGGCGGGTGATCCGGTTCATGACGGTAGTCTGGGAGTTGACTGTCCAGGAGCCGTTGTACAGCGCGAAGAGCGGCTTCCTCCTCGCGGTGGCCAGTATCAATCCGAGATACGGCAGGTCCCCGGGGACCGGCGTGTGAACGAGGTCCGCGCCTCGAATCTCGTGGTCGATGCGGCTGAGGTAATAGGGCAGCCCCCCGAGTATGGACAGCTTGCGCCGAAAATCGACCCCGACCGGACTCCGTACCGCAATGACCCTGGCATCGGCCGGCAGCGGCATCCCGCCATCGCGGGCGAACGAGCGGACGATCAGGATGGTCATGTCATCGCACAGCGTCCGCAACGCATCCATCTGGGCTGGAAAACCGCCGTACGAGTACCATCGCCCCTGGGCATCCTGCCAGCACTGCTTGAAGGAAATTACGCACAGCTTCATGAGCAGCCGACCCCGGCGGTTAGGTCGCGCGGCAGCACCACGTCGAGCTGGCCTGCCCGCCGAAGCTGCCGGACGTGCTCCAGAAACGGGACGAGCCACCGCTCGGCTTGGGCGCCACTGCTCTGCAGTGAGTGCGGATGACCGTAGGCCACCACCAGACCCCCGGTGCGAACCGCCCGATCCACCACCGCGAGCGTAGCCGAAGCAAAGCCGCACGGCGTGTTGAGCCGAGCGCAGTGCACCTGTCCGATGCGGCGGAGGCGCGATGGCCGGTCCATTGGGCGACCCATCAGGCGGTCCAGGGCACGCTCGCCAAGCGATCGGTATGCGACCCGGCAGAAATCATAGCCCGTCTCATGCAGGGCCTCGCACAGCCGGCCGAGGCCGGTCCGGTCATGGGGAACTGCCTGACGCTCGGACCGGCTGAAGGACAAGCCCGATGGGTAGTCAAATGGCTGATTGTAGGGGGGGACGAACGACGTCACCCGGTGGCCGATGCAGTCCTCCAGTGCGCGCTTGCTCTGTTCCAGCATGTTTCGGAGCGCGCGCAAATCCAGCTCCGGGATCCACTCATGCCGGAAGCCATGACTGGCGACTTCATGCCCGTCAGCATGGAGACGGCGAACCTGGGCGGGATTGTGGTACGGCCGAGCTCCCGGCAGTGCCGCCGCCGCCACTACGGCGAAGCAGGCAGGGGCGCCGTATTCGGCGTGCAACTCCAGCAGGCGCTCGGTGCATTGGTACTCGGCGCCTCCCGCCTGGTCCTGCACCGGCAATCCGCGGCGCCGATCCGCGTCGGTTCCCCACTGCGTGTCATAGTCCCAGAAGATCAGCAGCCTCGCGCGATGCATCAGGCCACGCCCCCGTTCCACCACGCCCTGCTGCGCGTCAATTCCTCCACCAGGCAATCGGCCACACCGCGCAGGTACTGCAGGGTCTGCCGAGCCCGGCCAGGGCGGATGATGTGCACCGCCTGCAAGGCGGTCTCCACCGCCATTCCGTAGGCGAACCAGAGACGCCGACTGAGCCTTCGATCGCCGCTGACACGCTGGATATAAATGCGGTTCCTGAGCGCCTCGAAGGCCAGGCGGCGCGAGTCAGGCCTACCACCTCCATCTTGGAGGTGGAGAAGACGGGCCGAAGCCGAAAGCACCTGCGTGCCGAGGCGCCGCATGCGGAGGCTGAATTCCAAGTCGTTGCCGCAGGCGTAGCCATCAAAGCTTTCCGCGTAGCCCACTGTGCGGGCCGCTTCCGTCTTCCACATTACCGCCCCTCCAGGAAGCCAGTCGCCCGGAATGAGCTCCGGCCCAGGGGGGATGCGGCCCCACGGTGTCGAGACGCCCGAGTCGAAATAGCGTCCGGGTGCAAGGCTCGGGACGACCAGCAGCATCCGCCGCAGGCGCCACTGGAGTGTGAGGGTCACGGGTTCGTTGTCGATGCAGGCGGCTACTCCGACGACGTCGGGATTGGCGCGGTGCGCCTTTTCCAGCTCTGCCAGGCAGCGGGGCAGCAGCACGATGTCGTCATCGAAGGATGCAACCAGGTCGTGGCGAACCTGGGTCAGCGCGAAGTTGCGCTGTCTGGTGACACCGGCGCCGGAGGCGTCCACGCGGAAGTAGTCCACCAGCCCGGCCACGGGGGAGGCGGCGACACAATCACACAGTACCGCTTCCGTCGCATCATCCCGGCTCGCGTCCACCACGACCAGTTGCTGCGGTCGCGGGAGCTGCGTCGCGAGCGAGAGCAGGAATCGCCTGAACATCGCAGGCCGCTCTCGTGTGCATACAATGACCGAGCATCCCTCGTCCAGGCGTGGCGCCGGTGCCAGTTCGACCGCCGCGTTGTCGGCGACGAGGTGCAGCTCGCGCACGATGCTGACGGCGCGACTGGGCGTGAGGGAGCTCATCGGAGGACCGCCGCCTTGCCAACGGGCTCCAGCGACGGGCGCGACGGCTCTCCTGAGGTCGACGTGCCAGCCAGCTGCTCAATCAACCGCCGGATTCGCTCGGTCGCGCCCCCATCCACCAGGCCGCATATGTCCGACACCAGCCGCCGCCTGGCCTCCCGGTCGCGGGCGGGGTCACGGACGTACTCGACGACCGCGCTGACCAGCGTATTCAGTGAGGTTGCCAGTTGCACGCCGCCGGACGCCGTCACGGGTGCGTAATGCGTGGACTGATGGCACGCGGCCGCCATCCGATCTTCCTCCGAACCTCGGGCGAGCGCAAAGCCGACGCAGATCACCGGTACATCCAGCACGGCGGCATCGAGGCTCATGGTGGACGCCATGTTGAGGCAGACGTCCGCGTGAGCCAGGGAACTGACCAGCTTGACCTGCGCCTCGACGGTCCCAAACCGGCCGTCCGCACCCTGTGGGGGCACCACCACGAGGTTCGGTTCGCTGCCGGCGATGCCGGCCCAGCGTGCACGGTCGTCGGCCGGGTGGGGACGGAGGAGCAGGACGTGGCGGCGGGTTGCCGCCTCGGTGGCGAGCCGGCGGCAGAGCGCCCGCACCAGCTCAGGCTCGGTAGGTGTGAACTGGGCACAGTTGGCCGCATACAGGACATAGCGGGCTCCGGCACTCAGCCCCAGGAGCGCGAGCGTTGCCTCCCGGCTGTGCATGAACCCTGCTGTCCGATGGAGATCGAACTGCGGTGTGCCGGTCACGTGAACCTGGGACGGGTCCCGGTCGGGATGCAGACGCAAGACCTCGTCGGCCATGCGCCGGCCCCACACAGCATAGTGATCGAATGGCGGCTGACGACCCCGGCTGGTCAGGTTGTCGAAGCTCAGGATGCATCCGAGCGTCGGAATGCCGAGCTGCCCGGCGGCGCGCGCATAGGCCGCTTCATCCGGGACCACGGAGGCGGTGGAGACAACCAGGTCGGGAGCGAGGGCGCGCAGCTGGGCGCGGATGGCCTCCATGCCGGGGCGACGGAGCGCCCGTCGATGCTCGCTGGCCACCAGCCACCCCAGTACGGGCTCGCGGGCGCCTACCCGGGAAAGGCCCTTGAGCACCAGACGCGAGAAGCGGTAGGCCGGGCCCCGACCGCGCTGGTTCCATCGCCCGAAGATGTCGTACGAGCGCAGCCGGTGCCGCCGGGCGAAGGAGGCGTCGAGCAGGACGCCGACCGGATCGTGCGGCGGCCCGGTGACCGACAGCAACATGTCGTCGGCGCCGGCCTGGCAGCCTTCAGACAAGGCGTTGTTCGCCGTGCTGCTCACCAGCAGCCGCACGTCCAGCCGCTCGCGCAGCCGCTCCAGGAGCCCGGAGACCACCACGTTGCGAATGCCCCACGCGGTGGAGGAGAGAAGCACCACGCGACCGCGTGGCGGCGCCGGGACCTGCACGAGCGTGCTCATGCGCCGGCCCGTATCGTGACCGACCGGCTGGGAACCGGCGCGCCGTGCGGGTTGCCGGATCTCGCTGGCGCTACCACGAGCCGCTCGAGGCCGGGGGCGGGGCACACGTCGGCGTTCCGGATCCGCCGCACCAGCTCTGCCACATCGTCGACCCCGAACCGCTTGTCCGACTGTCGCCACGCCTCGCCGTCCGCGACCCGCCACTGGCGGAAAGCCCACGCGGGGGAAAGCCGCAGTGCATAGCGCACTCGGGCGCCAAGTCGCTGGCCCACCGAGCGAGTTGGATCGCCGAGCTGGTACAGGTTCGCCGTGCAGGCGCGCATGTTCACGGTGCGAGTGGCCGGCAGCCGTTCCGTGATCGTGTCGGCGACGCGGCGGTGCGCCAGTCCATCGAGCCGGAAAAACCACTCCATGAGCGACGCGCGCCGGGCCTCGGCCACCTCGTCGGAGGTGCCGCCACGGTCCATTATCCGCACCAGTTCGAGCCGCAGCTGGTCGTACGTCGCGCAGGAAATACTCACCGCCTCGGCGAACGGAATCAGGGCCGGCGCCGGCAGCCATTGAGGGGAGAGCGTCGGCACGTCCGCCATCGCAGCCTCGGCGGCGGTAGAGCAGCTGCGCTGGATGATGGCTCGCGCCCCGAAGAGGCGTGACTGGATCGGCCCGCTGCCATCAACCGTGACCCCCGGCGTGGCCGCGAGTCCAGCGAGGTAGGGCGACGGATCCTCGAAGGGATGCGGCCGCAATACCACGTCGCACCCGGAGAAGTCGCGCGCCAGGTTCCGAGCGAGCTTGATCATCCCCTGCAACGCGGCGGTCTCCGCCTCCAGACATGCCCTGAGCCGATCAGCGTCCACGCCCATTTCCCGCTGCATCTGCTCCCAGTTGCGGCTCGCCGACGCAAAACGTGGGTTTCCGAACGAGAAGTTGGTGTTGATGAGCAGCACCGGCCGGCTGGGCCGGGAATTGCCACCGAACACCTCACGCCAGCGCGGGTGATAAAAGTCGAAACGCGGGCATCCAGTAACGGTCACCTGCGAGTCAAGCAGCAGTCCCGTGCTCACCATCTGGCGGGCCAGTGCCGGTCCCCACATGCAGGCGAATGACAGCTCGTGCCAGAGAGCCTGATCGGTCCAGAGCAACTCGCGATAGGCCTCCCAGCTCTCCCACGCCGCCCCTTCGGTATCGAGCACGCCTACCTTGATGCCGGCGTCGAGCAGCTGTCGTGCGATGCGGACGTGCGCTGGCCGGGCATAGTTGAGCACGACCAGATCGGGGGCCAGTGTCCAGAGCTGGTCGTGCATCAGGTTAAGCGGCACGAGATGGCAGGTGACGCCACGCCGACACAATTCCATGGCGGTCAGGACCAGTCCGGCGAGGTCGCGCGACGGATGATCCACGATCAGGGCCACCCGGGGTTGCTTCAGCGCCGGCGCTACGTCCCGGAGCGGACTGTGGAAATGCCTGCCTGCGTCCTCCCGTCGTGTCGGCGCGGTCATTCCGTGGCCCCCGTTGCCGCTGGCTGAGATGCCAGCCATGCACCCGGCAGATCGCAGAACTGTTTCTGGGGCGACGTTTGCCAGAGCTGATCGCTGGCGAGCGCCAGGAGGAAGAGACTCGCGCTCTTGCCGGTGCCGAAGTGAAAGGATGGCTCCAACGGTGCGCCCAGGTGATCCAGGGCCCGGGCGATCGCGTGGGCGTCATCCGGTACGTTGACAATCGACGGCCCATGGAACCGATTCCGCTGGCGAGACCCGACATTCACGGTGGGGACGCCGTACACCGGCGCTTCCCGAATGCCCGCGCTGGAGTTGCCGACGATTGCCTCCGCGTGGCGGAGGAGCGTGAGGAAGTACTCGAACCGCATGGATGGCAGGAGTCGCACATGGGCCTGCCGGCTCCATGGTTCGAGTTCGGCGAGAATCTGCTCCGAGCCGGAATCGTTGTTGGGGAAGAGCGCCACCACATTGCGGCCGGACGCCTGCAGCCCCGCGAGCACTTCGCGAGTGCGGCCACGCAGCGTCGGCAGCTCGGTCGTCACCGGGTGATACATGAGGATGACGTAGCGCTCAAAGCAGATGTGGTACTTGGCCTGCACCTGCGAGAGCGCGGGAAGGGTGTCGCCCAGCATGACGTCGATGTCAGGCGAGCCGATGACGAAGATGCTGCCGGCCTGTTCTCCCATCTGGATCAGGCGGGCGCGCGCTTCGTCGTTGGCCACGAAGTGAACGTGGGACAGCTTGGTCACCGCGTGGCGCAGCACCTCATCGATGGTGCCGGACACCTCGCCACCCTCCACGTGTCCGACGACAATATTGTTCAGCGCACCGACGATGGCGCCGGCCAGTGCCTCCACTCGATCGCCATGCACTATCATCAGGTCGGGCCTGAATTCCCGCACATAATGACCCAGGCCCGTGACCGTATTGGCCAGCACGAGGTCCATCTGGCTGGAAACCGCTCCATCCTGGTTGATGAAGGGGTACACCGGATGGCAGCCCGCCTTTTCGATCTCGTAGACGGTGGAGCCGTACCGCTCCAGCATGTGGAGACCGGTGGCGAAGACCCGCGATTCGAAGCCGGGCGCGTGCTGTACGCCGAGGATCAGCGGCTTCAACTTCCCGAAATCGGCCCGGGTTCCGGTGAGGAACAGCACCTTGCGGTGGCGCATGCCCTCACTCATTGTGGTCCGGCCTCGCTGTCGGTGCTCTCCACGTCCTGCCGGCGGAGCGCGGTATCCCGCCCGATCGGCCGGCGCGCCCGCCGACCAAGCAGCCCATCAAAGTCGCGGGCCAGGAACTCGCCGGTCCCGGGGCGTTTGACCCAGATATTCTGGCGGGTGAGCTGGTCCCCTGGGCTGATATCTCTCGTGGCGACCACGGAAGCGTAGGCGAAGGCGATCGTCGGCGCTTCCTCGGAAAGAATGTTCTTGTGGCCGCCCATGGCGTTGTGTACGGCGCGAGCGCCGCGGATGAGCTCACGCAGCTCGCTCGGGTCGAGCGAGATCGGCACGTCGGGCCCGGGCCAGGTCTTGTCCGAGGTGAAGTGCTTCTCCAGAATGGAGGCGCCCAACGCCACGGCACCGAGGCAGGTGTAAATGCCGAGCGAGTGATCGCTCAACCCGAGCACGGTGCCGGGGAACGCCTCCGCCAGTTCCGCGAGCGCGCCGAGCCGGACGCTGGAGTACGGAGTGGGGTAGAGTGACGTGCAATGCAGAAGGGCGAACGGCACCTGGTGCCGCCTCAGAATGGCAACAGCTGGTGCGATGCTGGCGATATCATTCATCCCCGTACTCAGGATGACCGGCCGCCCGAATGCGGCGATGTACTCGATGAGCGGATAGTTGTTGCATTCGCCCGAGCCGATCTTGTATGCGGCCAGATCCATGGCGTGCAGGCGGTCTGCCGCCGCACGCGAGAAGGGCGTGGAGAGAAACAGCAGGCCGCGCCCCTCGGCGTGGCGCTTGACTGCCAGCTCTTCCTCTTCCGTCAGGGCGCACCGCGACATGATGTCCCAGATGCTCTCGGACGCGTTGCCGGGCACGACATCGTTCGGAATCATCTCATCATCAATGACATGAGACTGGAACTTGACGCACTCGCATCCACAGGCGGCCGCATCGTCAATCATGCGGAAGGCCTTGGCCACGTCCCCCTCATGATTGATGCCAATCTCGGCGATCACCAGCGGCGGATGGCCGCGGCCCACGGGTCGGCCGGCCAGGGAGAACGTGCTCATGCCTGCTCCCAGTCCCGACCCACCGTTACCCGCGGCCAGTCGCCCAGGGCGTGGTAGAGCCGTTCGGTTACGACAAAGTCGCCTTCCGTATCGATGTCGCCATGCGCAAGAATCCCTTCACAAACGAGGCCACGGAGCCGCGGCGTGAAGAGATCGGCCGTCGCCAGGACGGTCTCTGCATCGGACACGTACACCAGCCCGTTCTCCACGTAGACCGCCTCGAGCTCCTGCGAGCGCGTGCCCGGACGGTACGAGGGGGCGAACACACCATTGCGCAGGGTGCCCTGCTTGGCCGGCACCGGCGAAATCGACACCACGGTGTCCGGGCGGTGGACGCGGAACAACGCCAGGGCCTGTGTTACCAGGGTGGGGGAGCGCAGGGGGCAATTGGGTTGCAGCGTCACCAGGATCGAGGGAGTGTCGCCGGCGCGCTTCATCGTCTCCAGAAGGTGGCAGGCAGCGCTCGCCGTGGTGGCGTCATCACCCGAGAGCTCCGCGGGCCGCGCGACGACTTCCGCGCCCGCTGCCCGGGCGATCGCTGCGATGTCGCCGTCGTCAGTAGAGACGACGCACCGGTCGATGTCATCCACCGCGCGGGCCAGCTCAATGGCATGCGTCAGCAGGGGTCGGCCGTCCAGCGGACGGATATTCTTCGCGGGCAGTCGCTTGGAGCCCCCGCGGGCCGGGATGAATGCGACCGTCTGTAGCGACCGTAAGGTGGCGGCACTCAAAGTGGTGCCTCTGCAGCCGGGCTCGGCGCCCTCTCCACGCGCTGCTCGGCCGCGTCAGCGGCCGTGCCGCTTCGCGATTGCGTGACAATCCGGCCCACGCGCGCGTAGGCAGCGTGGCTGTGCCGCACCTGTCGCAGTGCGGCGGCCAGCAACGGTTCGCGCGTTGCCTCGGCAGCGAACCAGCGCTCGCGAATGGCCGCCGCAAGGCCCGCCTCATGGTCCCTCGTTCGAAGATCCACGACGACGCATGCCGGGCCAAACAACTGGGCCAGCCCCCGGAACTTGGTCAGGTAATAGGAAGAGCGCCCGATGCAGATTGCTGGAACACCTTGAGACAGTGCAAACACAGCAGCATGGTAGGCGCCGGTCACGACCACACGGCAAGTGCCGGCCCCGGCAATGACCTTGAGCGGCGTGTCGCTGCTGGCACCGCCATCTGCCTGGTCGCTCAAACCCTGGACGACTCCCTGAAGCACGGCGGGATCATTCGCGCCCGCTCGTCCATGCTGGGAGATCGGCAACGGCACCAGCCGTGCACCCAGTTCCTGAGCTGACGCCCGGATGACGCTCGCAAGCTCTTGCAGCAAGGCGGTGTCGTTGATGGCGAGTGGTGCGACCCGCAGGTGGACGCCAAGCGCGTGACCCAGGGCGCCCGGGCGCTCATTCCAGGCAAGCTCGACCGCGTCGTCGCCCGTGAACGCCACCCGGTCTGGGTTGACGCCGAGCGATGTAAGCAGCGGCAACGCAACGCCTTCTTCGCGGATGGCGATCAGCCGAGCCTGAGGCAGCACGTAGCGTGCCCGCCGAATCAGGGCAGGATCGGTCAGTGGACCAACCGCCTGGCCCACCATGACCACCGGAATCCGATGTCGAATTGCGAGATCGGCTGTATCCAGCATGCGAAGCGCACGGGTCCGATCGTCGTCGGCAAGCGTAGCCTGGCCGCACACGACGAGCAGGTCGCTGGCGTGCACCATGCGCAGGAACGTGTTGAGGGCCCGGCGCCGGCTGGGCCTGCAGGCTGCCGGAGAGCGCAGTACCACCCCGTATACTCCCGGCAGCCCATGCCGGACTCCACCCTGCAGCTGGAGCGACAGGCGTCGCACCGCGGCAGGGAAGCGGGCGCGCACAACCGCCGGAAGCTGGACCCCGTCACACCAGGCGCGGCGGCCCGATTCCGGTGCGGCGCCGACTCCCGGGCAATGCCTGACCAGCTGTACGGCATCGCTTGTGATGACGCGAAGCTCCGCCTCGGGCCACAATCCGCGAAGCCGTGCCACGGCGACCTGCAGCATTGCCACGTCACCCATATTCGTGCACGTCGAAGTACCCGGATCAATCAGGATGCGCATTCGTGCCCCAGCAGGAGACCTCGGGCCCGCAACTGCTCGACGATTCGATCGACCGCAGGTCGAGGAACCTGACAGAGCTCCGCGACATCCGCGGCCGAATGGCCGCCGTCCAGCAGG
>DASSOW010000473.1:0-7724 GCA_035700175.1 Gemmatimonadales bacterium
TCGCTCCCACCGGGCACTCGTGCACAATTCCGCCATCCACCGGCGACCACGTCTGCTCCGGCGAGATCGCCACCGCCTTGCCCGATTCCATCTTGAACAGCGCTGGCGCGCGCTCCACACAGAGGCCGCAGCCGATGCACACGCCCGGATTGACGCTGAGGCGCACGGCAGTGCGCGGATGGACGCCCGGCGCCAGCTCCGCCAGCGGCCCCTGCACGCCATCCAGCGCCTCGAGCGTCGCGCGCTTGCCCTCCGCCATCAGCGCCTCGGTATGCCGGAACGAGAACATCGGCACGTCGGCCACCTCGGGTGCCACCAGCAGGACCGGTGGCCCCTCCCAGGTGCGGAGCGACGTGGCCAGCTGCGCCTGCATCATGATCTCGAGGGCGCGAATGTAGGTGGCGGCAAAGCCGTCGGTGTCGGCCGGCGAGCGCTCGACGCCGGGTGCGGTGAGCGCCACGGCAATGATGGGGTTGGTGCTCAGCGACGTGGCGATGCGGACCGGCAGGTTGTCGACCACCGCGCCGTCGATGTAGTACCGGTGCGCGATCTGGCGCGGCGGGAAGATGCCGGGCAGGGCACAGGACGCGAAGACGGCGTCCGCCAGCGACGTGGTGCGGGTGCCGGGGAGCCCGAAGAACAGTTGCCGGCCGGAATGCAGGTCCACCGTGTTCACCAGCAGGCGCCGCCGCAGCGCTTCGAACGTCACCTCGCCCACCAGGCTCGTCACCAGCTCGTCCAGCGGTTCCGACCGGTAGATGGCAGGACTCCGCATGCGCTTGAACGCCATGTCGTAGTGCGCCACCTGGAACACGTTGCGCCGCTTCACGTGGAGCGCTCGCACCGCCATCTCGCGGGTCGGCATCCCGCTGGCCCAGGTGGCGCCGATCAGCGCGCCCATGCTGGTGCCAATGACGAGCTGCGGCTCGATGCTGCGCTCCTCAAGGGCGCGCAGCACGCCGATATGCGCCAGTCCCTTGAGTCCGCCGCCGCCCAGCACCAGCGTCACCGGCTGTGCTGCCATCCGCTTGCTCCACCATGATGATGAGGGCTTATTTGAGGCGCTCGCATGGTGCTCCATCACGGGCGCCCTCTTCCCGAATCTAATCGGCCGGGGAATGTCCCTCTCGCGACCCAGATCTCCCCTTCACGAACGGCTGCGCCGGGACCGTTTCTTCCAGTTCGGCCTCGCCCTTGTGGCGCTGGTCGTCGTCGCTGCCATCTTCGCACCCCTCCTCGCGCCCCACGATCCCTACTCGGGTGACCTGCGCAACGCCTACCTGCAGCATCCGGGAACACACTATCTCCTCGGCACCGACACGCAGGGACGCGACGTGCTGAGCCGGGTGCTTTACGGCGCCCGCATCTCGGTGAGCGTCGGCGTCATCTCCCAGGTGGTCGCCATCCTGCTCGGCGTCACCATGGGCCTGCTGGCCGGGTACTACGGCCGCTGGGTAGATGCCATCGTCATGCGGCTCGCGGACATCACGCTGGCCTTCCCGACGCTGCTCCTGCTCATTGCGGTTGCTGCGGCGGTCAAGCCGTCGCTGCCGGTGATCTTCGTCGTGATCGGCGCGGTGGGCTGGGCCGCCATGGCGCGCATTGTCCGGAGCCAGGTGCTGTCGCTCAAGCGCACCGAGTTCGTGATTGCGGCTCAGGCGCTGGGCTCGCGCGACTGGCGCATCCTGCTCAGGCACCTGCTGCCCAACGTGCGGGCCCAGGTCATCATCGTCGCGACCCTCGGCATCGGCGGCGCCATCATGGCCGAAGCGGCGCTCTCGTTTGTCGGGCTTGGCGCCCAGCCACCCACGCCGAGCTGGGGCGCCATGGTCGCCGACGGGCGCGACCTGCTCCGCACTGCACCTTGGGTATCCTTTGCGCCCGGCATCGCCATCGGACTGGCCGTGCTGGGCTTCAACGTTGTGGGGGAAGTCTTGCGCGAAATCTTTGATCCGCGGCTCCGGAGCGAGCGATGACGCCGGCACAGTGGGACCCGCGGGTGCTCCGGGAGGCCGAATTCTCCGAGCTGGGCGAAACCATCTACCTCAACAGTGCCAGCACCGGACCCTTGCCGGAGCGATCGCGCCGGGCGCTCGAGATCTTCAACCAGCGGCGGGGCGCGCCGCACTTGCTGCCGGACGAGGAAGTGTTCGCGATGCTCGACCAGACGCGCGCGCTCATCGCCCGGCTGCTGAACGCGAGTGCGGACGAGATAGCCCTCACGCTCAATACCAGCTTTGGCCTCAACCTGGCGGCCATGGGGCTGCCGTTCGACGCGGGCGACGTGGTGGTATTTTCCGACCGGGAATTTCCGGCCAACGCCTATCCCTGGCTGGCGCTCGCCGAACGCGGGGTGGTGGTGGAGCGAGTTCCGGTCTTGGCTTCGGGGTGGCCCGACGAAGACCGGCTGGTGGAACGGATGCACGATCCGCGGGTACGGGTTGTCGCGGTGTCGTTGGTGCAGTTCAGCAACGGATATGCGGTGGACCTCGCCCGGCTGTCGGCCGAATCCCGCGCGACCGACACGTGGCTGGTGGTGGACGGGATCCAGGGAGTGGGGCAGCTGCCGGTGGACCTGAAGCAGACGCCGGTTGATGTGATGGCGGTGGGTGGGCAGAAATGGCTGCTCGGGCCGTGGGGCACCGGCTTCGCGTACGTGCGGCGCGAGCTGCTGGCGTCACTGCGTCCGCCGCTCATCGACTGGATGGCGTTTGATGGTACCGACGACTTCACCCGCCTCACCGATTACCAGGCCACGCTGCGCAACAATGCGCGGCGCTACGAGATGATCACGCTGCCGTACCAGGACTTTGACGCGTTCAATCGGTCGCTTGAGCTGGTGCTGGAGCATGGGGTGCCCGCCATCGCACGGCACGTACGCGCGCTGCAGGAGCCGCTCATCGCATGGGCCCGGCGACACGACGTCCGCATCGTCTCGCCGCTGGACCAGCACCGGTCCTCCATTGTCTGCATCGCGCCGGAGGATGCCCGGGCCAGTTATGAGGCACTCCGCGACGCCGGCGTAATCGCCAGCTTCCGCGAGGGCGCCATCCGCCTCGCCCCCCACCTGTTCAACTCGATGGATGAGATGGAGAGAGTGGTGGAGGTGATGGATGGTCGCAAGTCGCAGGTCGCACGTCGTGAACCGCGCGGCCCGTGACGCGCCACCTGCGCCCCGGACTGTGTGACCTGCGACTTGTGACCTGCGACTTGTGACCTGCGACCATTGCCCATGACCACATTCTCCGAGATTCTCGCCTCAGGCTACGGCTTCACTGACCCCGCCCTCACGCTGGGTGCTGCCATCGAGCACGGCACCACCCATCCCGAGCCCAAGGTCCGGATTCCACTCGCCATGCTCAACCGCCACGGCCTCGTCGCGGGTGCCACCGGCACCGGCAAGACCCGCACGCTGCAGCTCATGGCGGAGCAGCTCTCGAACGCGGGCGTGCCGGTGTTCATCTCGGACATCAAGGGTGACCTGCAGGGCCTGGCGGTGCCGGGAGAAGCCGGCGACCGGATCGCGGCCCGCGCGAAGGACATCGGATACGAATGGAAGCCTGCCGGCTCGCCAGTGGAATTTGTCAGTCTCTCGGGCAAGCTCGGCGCGCAGCTCCGCGCCACGGTGAGCAGCTTCGGCCCGCTGCTGCTGGCCAAGGTGCTGGAGCTCAACGAGACCCAGGCGAGCGTGCTCGCCATGGTCTTCAAGTACTGCGATGACCACGGCCTCCTCCTGCTCGACTTCAGTGACCTGCGCGCGGTGCTCCAGTTCCTGACTTCAGACGAAGCGAAGGGCGAGCTGCGCGAATATGGTGCACTCTCGCGTGCCAGCGTGGGCGTGCTGCTCCGGAAGATGGTGCAGCTGGAGGAGCAGGGCGCCGAGCAGTTCTTTGGCGAGCCGGAGTTTGACGTGCACGACCTCCTGGCCACCGCACCCGATGGGCGCGGGATCATCACCTGCCTGGAGGTCGCCGACATCCAGGACAAGCCGGCGCTCTATTCCACGTTCATGATGTGGCTGCTGGCCCAGCTCTATCACACCCTGCCGGAAGAAGGCGACCTTCCCAGGCCCAAGCTCGCCTTCTTCTTCGATGAGGCGCACCTGCTCTTCGACGATGCCCCGAAGGCGTTCCTCGATCAGGTGGAGCAGGTGGTACGGCTCATTCGTTCCAAGGGTGTCGGCATCTTTTTCGTGACCCAGACGCCGAAGGATGTTCCATCCGACGTGCTGGCGCAGCTGGGCAACCGGGTGCAGCACGCGCTCCGGGCGCATACGCCGGACGACGAGGCAGCGCTCCGCGCAACGGCGCGCACGTACCCGAAGACGGAGTTCTACGACCTCGAGGAAACACTCACCACGCTGGGCACCGGCGAGGCGGTGGTGAGCGGGCTCAACCCGAAGGGCGTGCCGACGCCGGTGGTGGCCTGCCGCCTCATCCCGCCGGCCGCGCGCATGGATACACTGACGCCCGAGGAGTTCAAGGCGGAACTATCCCAGTCCGACCTGATGCGGGAGTACGGGACGCCGGTAGACCGGGAGAGCGCGCGGGAGATGCTGGAGAAGCGGGTCGAGGGTCAAGGGTCGACGGTCGAGGACGATCGGTCGACCGTTGACCGCCGACCGTCGACCTCGCGAAGCCGCAAGCCGACGCGGGATACCACCATGCAGACCACTACCAAGCGCGTGCTCGGCGCCCTCGGCACGTCGGTTGGTCGCGCGGTGGGCAACGCCCTCGTGCGGGGTGTCCTCGGCGCCCTCGGCGTGCGCACGGCAACACGGCGGACGACGAGGACGCGGAGCTGGTTCTGACGGGGCGGTCGCTGGTCGCTGGCTGCTGGGCAGCGAAGCATTTGAGCATCGGTGGCTTGCTACCGCTGCTGGCCACTCGTCGCCGCCGGCAGCCAGCCGCCAGCAGCCAGCAGCCAGCAGCCAGCGACTAATTCCTGATCTCGACCACCCGCTCCGTCCTCACCTCCGCTCCTGTCTCCTCATCCCTGATCGTCACTGTCACCTCATGCACCCCTGGCTTCAGCTTGGAGAGATCCAGGGTGAGCTGCACATGGGTATCGGGCCGGTCCGCCGTCCGGCTGAACTCGACGGCCACTCGGCCCTCGTCGCGCTTGCCCCACTCGCGCAGTGAGATGGTGGTATGATAGGACCGGCCCGGGGTGAGCCCGTAAATCTCATAGTAGATCGGCGCAGGCTCGCCCGGCCGGTAGGCCCCGGTCACGTTGACCTGGAACGGGTCGCCGTTGTTGGCCCACATCACCCCGCCATGCTCCGCACCCAGCACCACGTCGCTGACGCTGAACGCTGAGGACTGCACCACCACGTTTCCCCACTCCGCGGCGCTGCCGCCGGTCATTGTGGAGTCGAACACGGCGGCATGGGTCAAGTAGTGGCCCGCAGGCACCGGCAGCTCAGTCGTGAAGCCGAAGTACTCATCGCGACCGAACGGGACGCGGCGGGCGAAGGTCCGGACCGTGTCAGATCGGGCCACCGTACCGGCCACCGTGTCTACCGCAGTGACGCGTATGTGCAGGGGCCATTGGAGCCATCCATCAACGCGGGCTACGAGCGAATCGAGTCTTGTGCCCGGGACCGCAGCCGTCAGGAGTAGCCGGGCATCACCCCGATAGGCACTGCCCACGGCATACACCTGCATGAGGGCACCGAACTGGTGCGGGAAGAGGAGGGAATAACTGTCGGTGCGGACCGCGGTCTGCACATCTTTCTCGCTCTGGATTGTCATCGCCTGGACTACAGGCGAGCAAGGCAGAGGCGTGGCGTGTGAGAGGCCGTTGTTGTAGGACAGGTACATGTGCGCGGCATGGGCATAGACCGGATCCAGCTCGGCCAGGAACGGCGTGAGACCAACCGGCAGCGTGGCCGACAGCGTCAGCGGTCCCAGCGCGCTAGCCAGTTCCGGCGGTTGTCCGGGTGCGACGAGTGTGCCCGGCACGAAGTAGAATGCGCGAGGCCGCCCCTGGATCCAGTACACCCAGACAGCAGTGCGCCTCGTCTGGTCCGCCTCGGGATTCGCCATGACCGAGTCGATTCCACTGCGCGAGCCCATCGAAACCCGGACGCCGGTATCCGCAAGCAGCGGCTCCGCCGCGTTGCCCCAGGCGGGCTCACCGTGCCGCATGTAGATGATCGCCCGGTGATCGAGCACCGCCTCCTCGCTTCGCTCGTCCTCGAGCCGGCTCTGGTCGTCCCGCAGCACCACGTCGTTGAGGCTGTCCGGCAGTGCTCGGCGGCAGGTGCCCGCGAGTCCAGGTCTGGGAGCCCAGACCCGCACGTAGCCCGAGTAGCGCTCGGGCGCATTCACTCGGAAGCTGCGGTACACATAGGCCCAGCGCCTGAGGTGCTCCTGCAGCCGATCCCCCGCCGCGCGAGCCGACAGCGCGTCCCGTTTCTGCCAGAACCGGGTCAGCCAGGCCGATACTGAGTCCCGGCGCAGGGCGTCAAATTCGTTCAGCTCGCGCCCGGTGGCGACCCAGGAAAGATCATTGCGATAGCGGGCCCGGGCGGAATCGCTGAGGTGGCGCGCGCCCACGCGGTAAAGCTCCGCCGCGCGGCCCAGCAGCGAATCCCCCGCGAGCGAGCGGGCTTCTTCCAGCAGCGCGACCGCCGTATCTCCACCAAGTGCCCCGTAACGGCGGAAGGCCGCTGCCGCCTCTCTGTACCGAAGGGCGGTCCGGTAGACGTAGCCCGCCGCAAGCTGAGTAAGCGTATCATCGGGCCAGTGACGCGCGCCGCGCACAACGGCCCGTGCGAGGGCCTCGGGTTGCTTGCGGTCGCGCTGCTCCGCGGCCTGGGCCACGGCAAAGCGAAGCCCGGGCTCGAACATCGAGTCCCGGGCAAAGGTTTCGTTGAGACTGCGCCAATATCCCTGTCGATAGCTCTCGCCGGTGAGCTGGCCGCCGAGAACCGGTCGCGAGATAGCGCCATCCTTGTCCAGCGCCAGCTTGGCAAGCGCGAGCCCGAAACGGGGCCACGGCCAGGTGGGTTCGCGGAGGCGGGCCTGATCGAAGTCGCGGAGCGCCTCGAACAGCGCATCCCGATCGCCCTGCGCCTTGCCGGCCTGGAGCAGCTGCAGGCCCTGCTGGATGAACTGGGTAGTCGAGGAAACGGAGGCGGAGGAGTCGAGCGTATCCTGCACCAGCGCCAGCCGGTCAGCCGGCGATTGCGCGCCAAGCGGAGCGGCGACCGCCAGGCCGACGAAGAAGACAACGAACTCAGGGGATCGCATCGGCCACTCCAGAGAGCGCCACTGCAGGGCACCCCCGACTCCGGCAGGACCGATACCACTACCACCCCACACCGCCCCGGTGCGGTCGTGCCTCCGTTGGGGGGTGCCCTGCAGTCGCTGCACACCTGCCAGACTCCCGCTCGGCCTTCAGCCTTCAGCCTTCAGCCTTCAGCCCCACGCCCCACGCCCCATGCCCTATGCCCTATCTCCCACCACCACCATCACATAATTCTTCTTTCCCTTCCTCAACAGGATATAACGCCCATTCTCAAGGTCCGCGACCGTCAGCCGTCGTGAGACATCATCCTGCTGGATATCGTTCACCGAGAATCCCCGGCTCTGGAGCCCGCGCCGGGCGTCTGCCTTGGAGGACGCCAGACCGGCGCGCACGAGGACATCCACGAGTGGCACGC
This sequence comes from Gemmatimonadales bacterium, assembly GCA_035700175.1. Taxonomy (GTDB): domain Bacteria; phylum Gemmatimonadota; class Gemmatimonadetes; order Gemmatimonadales; family GWC2-71-9; genus CAMLHP01. Next base: position 7,670 of record DASSOW010000473.1, read on the forward strand.
CGGCCTCCAGCTCCTCGAGCGTGGCCAGGCAGTTGGGCATGGTGTCCACCAGCTC
>DASSOW010000474.1:0-9064 GCA_035700175.1 Gemmatimonadales bacterium
TTCGCCGACGTGGCTGGTGCGGACGAGGCCAAGGTCGAGCTGCAGGAGATCATCGAGTTCCTGAAGGACCCGCAGAAGTTCACCCGCCTGGGTGGCCGCCTGCCCAAGGGCGCGCTCCTGGTGGGACCACCGGGCACCGGCAAGACCCTGCTGGCCCGCGCTGTCGCCGGCGAGGCGGGGCGGCCCTTCTTCTCGATGTCAGGGTCGGATTTCGTCGAGATGTTTGTCGGCGTCGGCGCCTCGCGGGTGCGCGACCTGTTCGAGCAGGGCAAGGCGCACGCCCCCTGCATCATCTTCATTGACGAGATCGACGCAGTCGGCCGTCACCGCGGCGCCGGCCTGGGCGGTGGGCACGACGAGCGCGAGCAGACGCTCAACCAGCTGCTGGTGGAGATGGACGGCTTCGAATCCAACGATGGTGTCATCCTGCTGGCAGCCACCAACCGGCCCGATGTGCTCGACCCAGCGCTGCTCCGGCCCGGGCGCTTCGACCGCCAGATCGTGGTGGACGCGCCGGACGTGAAGGGCAGGGAGGGCATCCTCCGCGTGCACACGCGGAAGATTCCGCTTGGCAATGACGTGAAGCTCGACGTGATTGCCAAGGGCACGCCTGGCATGGCGGGCGCCGACCTTGCCAACCTGGTCAACGAAGCCGCCGTGCTCGCCGCTCGCCGCAACAAGTCGCTCGTGACCATGGACGACTTCGAGGACGCCAAGGACAAGGTGACGCTCGGGCTCGAGCGCCGGAGCCTGGTGCTTTCGGAAGAGGATCGTCGCCTCACTGCATATCACGAGGCGGGACACACCGTCGTCTCCCTGTACACGCCGGGCTCCGACCCGGTCCACAAGGTCACCATCGTACCGCGCGGTCGCGCGCTCGGCGTGATGCATTCCTTGCCGGAGCGCGATCGCTACGGCCACACCCGCGAGTTCCTGGTGGGCAGGCTCGCCATCAGCTTCGGCGGGCGTGTCGCCGAAGAACTGGTCTTCGGGCCGTCCAAGGTTACGACCGGAGCCGGTAGTGACATCCAGATAGCCACCAACATCGCACGCCAGATGGTCACCACCTTCGGCATGAGCGAACGAGTGGGGATGATGGCCGTCGGGGAACGCGAGCAGGAAGTGTTCCTGGGGCGCGACTTTGCGCAGCGTCGGGAAATCTCCGAGCACACCGCCCGGATCGTGGACGAGGAAGTGAAGGCACTCCTCGATGCGGCCTATCAGCGCGCACACGCCATCCTCACGGAGCATCGTGAGCTGCTCAACCGGGTGGCCGAGACCCTGCTCGAGCGCGAGACGATCGACCACGAAGAGGTCATGACGCTGTTCCGCGGCGGCACGCTGCCGCCGCGTCCACCCGAGACGCCGGAGCCGGTCAAGACGGTGCCGCCGCCCCGGCCGGATGCCGTGCCCGGACGCGCTCCCGTGCTTGGGATACCACCGGCCGAGCCAGCCGGCGCGTGATCGTCACCCCGCTCGACGCACGGTCCGGCCGTGCGGTGCGGGATGCGTTGATCGGACACGGCTGGGATGACGCGCTCGCCGCCGACGCGGCGGCCGGCCTGGCACAGACTGTCGTTCACCTCGAGGGCCTCGACGCATCCGCGATCGAGGCCCTCGTGCCGTTTGCCGGCACGCTGGGACTCGAGCTGCTCACCGGCGCGAACTGGGTATTGCTCGCCGGCAGCACCTCCCGGCTGGCAGCGCTCGCGCGGCCCTGGCTGGTGCCGCCCCCGCTCGCCGGGATTGCAACCGGAGTGGGCTCGGCGCTTGCCGCCGTCCCGCCGCCGGCCTGGCGGGTGGCAGGGCGCTCGCTGGCGCTCGACGTTCCGGTAATCATGGGCATCCTCAACGTCACGCCAGACAGTTTTTCTGATGGCGGCCGTTACCGCGACGTCGATGCCGCCGTGGCCCAGGCGGAGCAGATGGCCGCGGCCGGCGCCGCCATCATCGACGTTGGTGGTGAGAGTACCCGGCCGAATCGCGGGGCCGAGGTGAGCGCCGAGGAAGAGCAGGCAAGAGTGCTTCCGGTGATCAACGCGCTGGCAAGCACCCTGCCGCACGTCGCGCTTTCGGTGGATACCATGAAGGCCGATGTGGCCCGGGCGGCGCTCGCCGAAGGGGCGCACATCATCAATGACGTCACGGCGCTCAGGCACGATCCGGCGCTGGCCGAGGTGGCCGCTGCAGCCGGTGCGGGACTGGTGCTGATGCACTCCCGGGGCGCGGCGCTGGAGCTTGCGTCGTACACCCATGCGCACTATGAGCGCCTGGTGCCTGAGGTGCGAGCCGAGCTCTCGACGGCGGTTTCCGAGGCGACCGCGCGCGGCGTCGCGCGCGACTCGCTGGTGCTCGATCCTGGCTTCGGCTTCTCCAAGCGTCCGGAGGAGAATATCTTGCTCGCCGACCAGCTTTCCGCGCTGGCGGCGCTGGGCCTGCCGCTCCTGGTGGGGCCCTCCCGCAAGCGGTTCCTGGGACAGGTCAGCGGCGCGGGCGTGGATGCCCGCGATCACCTCAGTGCGGTGTTCTGTGCCCTCTGCTTCGAGCGCGGCGCGCGGCTCTTTCGAGTCCACGACGTGGCGCTCGCCCGTGACGCCCTGCGACTCGCGCAGGCTTTCGGAGGTTCGTTCCCCGACGCATGACCACCGCTGACGACTCCCGGCCGCCCTATCGGTTGGCACTGCTGGTGACCCTGGCCGTTTTCGCGGTCTACCTGCTCACACTGGCGCCGACGGTCACCTTCTGGGATGCCGGAGAATTCATCGCCGCCGCCAGGATCCTGGGCATCCCCCACCCGCCGGGCACGCCGCTGTTCGTCCTCATCGCTCACGTCTGGGCCACCTTCCTTCCCATCGGGGAGTTTGCCGTCCGTACCAACATGCTGAGCGCATTGCTCAGCGCGGTCGGGGCCGGATTCTTCTTCCTGGTGGTGCACGAGTCGCTCCGCAGCATGCTGCGGGAGCTGCCGGCCGACCAGGCCCGCTGGCTCGCGCTCGCAGGCGGCGCGGCGGCTGCCTGCGCCGGTGCCTTCACCTTCACCAACTGGCAGAACTCCAACGAAACCGAAGTGTACGCCGTGGCAACGATGACCATCGGCGCTATTGCCTGGCTCTGCCAGGTCTGGCGGCGGCGACGCGGTACGGCATCGGCTCGACGGATCCTGCTCCTGGTCATTTATCTCGGCGGCATCTCCATCAGCAATCACCTGCTGGCGCTGCTGGCGGGCCCGGCGGTCATCCTCTTCATCTGGGCCACGCTCCGGAGTGAGCCCGCAGCCGACCCGGCGGAACGCCGGCGCGAATGGGCGGAGCTGGCGGTCCTCACGGGTATCTGGGCCCTGCTGATCGGGTCGGGCCTTGGCAACGTGACGCTCACGGTGATCGGGTTCGTCTGCTTTGCGGCTGCGCTGGTCTTCGCGGGACTCTCGAACGCGCTCGCGTTCGGCCTGCTGGCACTGTTCATCGCTGCCATCGGCATCACGCCCTACCTGTATCTCTTCATCCGCTCCGGCCAGCATCCGATGCTCAACGAGGCTGCGCCCGACACCTGGAATGCGCTGCTGGCGGTCATCCGTCGCGCGCAGTACCCGGTGCGCACGCCGCTCGACGACCCCACGGTCTATCATGGACCGGGGAATCCGGGCCGGTCGCTGCAGATCATCGGCCTCCAGATCGTCAATTACGTCCAGTACTTCGACTGGCAATGGGCCAAGAGTCTCGGCGCAACCATCGCTGCCCTGCCGCTGCGCACGCTGGTGACGCTGGCGTTCTGCTGGTTTGGCGTCACCGGCTTTGCGCACCAGCGGCGCGCCAACCGGCCCGCGTGGTGGCTGCTGTTCGGGCTGTTCATTGTCACCGGCATTGGCCTCATGGCCTACATGAACTTCAAGCCGGGCTTCAGCATTGGCTATGCGCAGTTCCCGAACCCGGACAATCACGAGGTTCGCGAGCGCGACTACTTCTTTGTGGTGAGCTTTGTGGTATGGGGACTCTGGGCCGGCATGGGGCTCGCAGTGCTGGCGCAGCGGATCTGGCGCAGCCGGCCCACGCTGTCACGGCCACTCGCCAGCGCGGTGCTCCTGGTGGCGCTGGTTCCGCTGCTGCTCAACTGGACCTCGGCGTCCCGCCGCCACGGCAAGGACGCCCGGCTCGCGGCCGACTTCGCGTACGATCTGCTCAATTCGGTGCCGCCCTACGGCATTCTCGTCACCTTCGGCGACAACGACACCTTCCCGCTCTGGTGGGCGCAGGAAGTTGAAGGCATTCGCCAGGACGTGACCGTCGTCTGTCTCGCGCTGGCCCAGACCGACTGGTACATGCGCCAGCTGCGCGACAACCCTATACGCCCGCTCGATCGCGCCGCCCTGCCTGTCATCTGGCGCGATGCACCCGCCGATCGCCCCACCTGGCCATTACACACCATGACGGACGCCCAGGTCGAGCAGGCCGGGACGCCGGTACAGCTGCCTGAAGCCCTGTCGGTCGATTTCGGAAATTTCTCGCACGTTTACCCCCAGGGCACGGTGTTCTATCCGAACGACCTGCTCGTGATCCGGATGCTGCAGCAGAACCTCGGGCGGCGACCGATCTACTGGTCCATCACGGCGGGACGCTCGTTTGGCGGCCTCGGCGATCGCGCACTGCAGCGCGGGCTGGCGTTCGCCATCCTCGTTGCCCCGCCTGACTCGACCGCACCTGGCATCAGCAAGGGTGTCATCGGCCCGTGGGCCCTCGATGTCCCGATGACTGACTCCCTGGCCTGGCACACGTATCGTTATGACCGGCTGCTCGAGGGCGAGCCGGCTGTGCTCGATCCGTCGGTGCAGGTCCAGGCCCGCGCCCTCTCCTATCCCTTCACTGCGCTTGGCTTCGCCTACGCCGAGCGGGGCGACGCCCAGCGGGCGCTCGCCAATCTCGAGCGCGCCAACCAGCTGGCCAATGATCCTGCCGTCAAGGCGGCGTACGACCAGCTGCGGGCGAGGGCGCTTGAGATGCCTGGGGACACCAGCCGGGCGGCCGACACTGAGCGCTGAGCGCTCAGCGCTCTTCAATCCCACCCCCCAATCCGCTAAATTACAGGGCTATGGATTTCGAGCCCCTGGGCGAACGCCTCCGCGCAGTGCGCGAGGAAATCGCTGTCCGCCAGTCGCGCGGGGGCTGGCGGCATCCGGTCCGCATCATCGCGGTCACCAAGACGTTCGGGGCCGAGGCCGTGCGCGCCGCCGTCCGTGAGGGTCTCGATGCCGTGGGCGAGAACCGGGTACAGGAGGCGCTCGCCAAGCAGGCGGACGCATCCGACGTGGCCGTCGAGTGGCACCTGATCGGCACGCTGCAGCGAAACAAGGTGCGGCAGGTCGCCGGGCGCTTTGCGCTGATCCATTCGGTGGATCGCGCCGAGCTCGCCGATGAAATAAGCCGCCGCGCCGGAAGGACGCCGCAGCAGGTGCTGGTGCAGGTCAACTGCTCGGCGGAGCCGCAGAAGGGCGGCGTGGAGCCGGCAGCGCTGCCTCAGTTGCTGGAGCATCTCCGCGGACTTGAGGACGTTGAGGTCCGCGGTCTCATGACGATGGCCGCGGCCGATGCGAACGAGTCGGAGCAGCATCGCACGTTTGCCAGCCTGCGATCGCTGCGCGATGCCTCGAGGGCGGAAGGACACTACCTGCCGGAGCTGTCCATGGGCATGTCCGGAGATTTCCCGGTAGTCGTGGAAGAGGGCGCCACCATGCTGCGCCTGGGCACCATCCTCTTTGGAAGTCGCCAGCCGTAGCATGACCGCCGGCCGGGCGCGGACCGGCATCATTTCTCGCAACGGAGCGTGGTGAACGATGGCGTTTCGGCCGTGGCCTGACGGAAGTGCCAGCCAGCTCGAGCAGGAACTGCTCGAAAGCTGGCGGGCCGAAGGCCTGTTCCGGAAGAGCCTCGATGCCACGCGTGACGGCAAGCCGTTCGTCTTTTTCGAGGGCCCCCCGACTGCCAACGGCCGGCCCGGCATCCATCACGTCTTCTCGCGCACCATCAAGGACCTGGTCTGCCGTTACCAGACCATGCAGGGGCGGTCGGTCACCCGCATTGCCGGCTGGGACACGCACGGCCTGCCGGTGGAAATCGAGGTCGAGAAGGAGCTGCAGCTCTCGGGCAAGAAGGCCATCGAGGAATTCGGGGTTGCCGAGTTCAATCGCCGCGCGCGTGCGTCGGTCTTCAAGTACAAGGAAGACTGGGAGGCGCTGAGCGACCGGATCGGGTACTGGCTCGACTACGAGCATCCGTATGTGACGTACCACAGGGAGTACGTTGAGACGGTCTGGTGGCTGCTGCACCGCCTGCATGAACGCAAGCTGCTGTACCGCGGACATCGCGTGCTGCCGTACTGCCCCCGCTGCGGTACGGTGCTGTCGAGCCACGAACTGGCGCTGGGCTATGAGGACGTCACGACCAACTCCGTCTATGTGACGTTCCCGCTCGCCGATGGCAGCGGCCGCGAACTGCTGGTATGGACCACAACGCCGTGGACGCTGCTCTCCAACGTGGCCGTGGCAGTGCATCCCGACCTTGAATACGGCGAATATCGCGTCGGCGACCGGCTGTTCATCCTGGCCGTGGCGCGCGATGCGCTGCCGAGTTCCTCGGCCAAGGGGGCGCCGGCCTTCCAGGAGCTGGGGCCCGAGCGGACGTACCCCGGGCGCCACCTGGTCGGGCTGAAGTACAGCCGGCCGCTCGACGTGGTGGCGCTCCCGGATGACCGGGTGTCGTCCGTGGTGGTGCCGGCGGACTTTGTGTCGGCCGACGATGGCTCGGGACTGGTGCACATGGCGCCCGCGTTCGGTGCCGACGACCACGCAGCTGGCCGTGAGCACGGTCTCGCCATGGTGCGCCCGGTCGCGGCCGACGGCACCTTCGAGGGGACCAGCTGGCCCGAGATCGAGGGCCGGCTCGTCACCGCCCGTGAAACCAACGACGTCATCATCCAGCGCCTCAAGGCCGACGGCCGGTGGCACCTCACCGTGCCGCATGCGCACAGCTACCCGCATTGCTGGCGCTGCCGCAGCCCGCTGATCTACTACGCGCGTGACAGCTGGTTCGTGCGCACGTCGGTAGTGAAGGAGCGCATGCTCGAGTTCAACGGGCAGGTGGACTGGCATCCGCCCGAGGTGGGGGCCGGTCGCTTTGGCGAATGGCTCGAGAACAACGTGGACTGGGCGCTCTCGCGCGACCGGTACTGGGGGACGCCGTTGCCGGTCTGGGTCTGCGACCAGGACCAGCAGCACGTCGAAGTGATCGGATCCTTCGCCGATCTCGCATCCCGCCAGGGCGGGGAGCTGCCGGAAGACTTCGATCCCCACAAGCCGCAGGTGGACGAGATCACCTGGCGCTGCGAGTGCGGCGGCACCATGCACCGCACGCCCGAGGTGATCGATACCTGGTTCGACTCGGGCTCCATGCCGTATGCCCAGTGGCACTACCCCTTTGAGCATCGCGAGGAATTCGAGCGCCATTTCCCGGCCGACTTCATCTGCGAAGGCGTGGACCAGACCCGCGGCTGGTTCTACTCGCTCCTCGCCATCGCCACGGCGGCATTCGACCGGCCGGCCTACCGGCACGTGATCGTGAACGAGATGGTGCTCGACGCGCAGGGCCAGAAGATGTCCAAGAGCCGGGGCAACATCGTCGAGCCCTGGGCGGTGGTGAACGAATTCGGTGCCGATGCGGTTCGGCTTTATCTCCTGGCCGCGAGCCAGGTCTGGCTGCCCAAGCGCTTTGATGCGCGCGGCATTCCGGAAGTCGTGGGCGGTTTCCTCAACACGCTCCGCAACACCTACGAGTTCTTCCGCCGCTACGCCGGCGAGCGCGTGCCGAAGTCCGAGGGCGAATCGCTGCGGGCTGACCGCTGGATCCGCAGCCGGCTTGCGGCCACGGTCGAGGCGGTCCGCTCGGCGTGGGACGCGTATGACGTGACGACCGGCACGCGGGCCATCATGGATTTCGTGGTGGACGATCTCAGCAACTGGTACGTCCGCACCAATCGCGCTCGCTTCTGGGCCCCGGACCGCGAGCCCGACGCAGCCGCGGTGGCCACGTTGCACGCGTCGCTGGTGACGGTGGCCCGCCTCCTGGCACCGGCCGCGCCCTTTGCGTCCGACTGGCTCCATCGCGCGCTCACGGGTACGTCCGTGCACCTTGCCGCGTTTCCGGAGCCCGCCGAGCGCGACGAAGCGCTCGAGCGCGCCATGGACGCGGTGCGCCGGCTTGCGACCCTCGCGCGGGCAGCGCGTGAGGCAGGCAATCTCCGGGTGCGGCAGCCGCTGGCGCGCATGCAGGTGGCTGTTCCCGCGCAGGCGCGAGGTGACGACTACGACGCCCTGCTTGAGCTGCTCGCGTCCGAGGTCAACGTGAAGCGGGTGGACGTCGTGGACTCCGACGCCGACCTGGTGCGGCTCCGCGCCAGGCCCAACTTCCGCGCCCTGGGCAAGCGGTTCGGCAAGCGGACGCCCGAGGTGGCCGCGGTGGTGGCGCAGCTGCCGGCGGAGGCCCTGCGCTCGCTGGAAGCAGGCAGTCCGGCGCAGCTGCGTCTCGACGGCGAGACCCTTACCATCGAGCCGGACGACCTCACCGTCGAGCGCGAGGTCGCCAGCGACTGGCTGGTGCAGAGCGCCGGTCCCTATGTTGCGGCGCTCGATCCGACGCTGGATGACGGCCTGCGTGCCGAGGGGCTGGCCCGGGAGATGGTGAACCGGGTGCAGCGCCTGCGCAAGGAAGCGGGCCTCGAGTACACTTCCCGGATTGCCTTGTACGTGGACGGCGACGCCGCCGTCCTCGACGCCCTGCGCCCCCATGCCGCAACCATCGGCGAGGAGACGCTGGCGCGACGACTGGACTTCGGTGCCCGCGCGCCGAAGCCCGATCTCGAGCAGCGCGTGCAGCTGGATGACGCGACGCTCATGGTAGGACTCACGCGGTATGAGCTGCCGGATGGTCGCTCCGACCCCCAACCAGTGGATGCAGCATGAACAAGAAGCAACTGGCGCATCTTGAGAAGCGACTCCTCGAGGAGCGGGCCCGGGTCATGA
>DASSOW010000475.1:0-3053 GCA_035700175.1 Gemmatimonadales bacterium
AGCATGAACAGCAGCGATCCGAGGCTCATCGTCCGGCTCCTGTCGTGGCCGGGCGCGTGGCCTTGCGGCGCCAGGCCGCCCGGATGAGGAAAAGCTGCAGCACCAGGATCCCGACCATCACCAGGCGGGACGCGGTCCTGGTGGCATGCTGGTCCGCCGGCACGCCCTGGTACAGCAGCGTTGGCAAGGCATCCTGCTTGATCCACCAGGCCATCATGACCAGCAGGAACACCGGCGTCACGTACGTCATGATGAACTTGAAGACGCGCGGAATCCGGATCGAGGCGCCCTCATGCAGCTCGCGCCAGGCATTGTCCGGCCCGTATACCCACATGAAGAGGATCGTCTCGATCAGGGCCAATATGACGAGACCGAAGGTTCCAGCCCAGTAGTCCCATTCCGCCAGGAAGCCCCCGGTATACCAGATGATGTGGCAGAGCCCGAGCAGCATCGCCACCGATCCCATGGTCCAGGCACTCCGCTTTCGGCTCCACCCGAAGTGCTCCTCCATGAAGGAGAGTGCGGGCGTCGCCATCGCAACCGATGACGTGATCCCGGCGAAGAAGAGCAACCCGAACCACATCACGCCGGCCACGGCCGCCATGATGGCGCCGCCCGGCAGCTGGTTGAACACCAGCGGCATGGCGACGAAGCCGAGATCGAAGGTACCACCCTTGGCAATGGCGACGGCACCGGTGATCCCGAAGAAGGCGACGATCGCCGGAATCGCCAGGGAGCCGCCCAGCACCACCTCGGCCGTCTCGTTGGTGGCGGCGGTGGCGAGCCCGGAGAGGGCGATATCGTCCTTCTTGGTGAGGTATGAGGCGTAGGCCTGGAGCGAGCCCATCCCCACCGAGAGGGTGAAGAATATCTGCCCCGCCGCTGCCAGCCACACACTCGGTTTGTTCAGCGCCGACCAGTCGGGGCTGTACATCCAGTCGAGGCCCTGCCACGGTCCCACCATCTGGCCAGTCGCGACGCCGTTCACGATCTCGGGGTGTGAGCCAAGCGTGAGCACCCGGATCACCAGAATGGCGGCGAAGGCAAAGAGGATCGGCATGCCGATCTTCGCCAGCCGCTCGATCCCCGCCGTGAGGCCCTTGCTCACCACCCAGAAGTTGATCCCGATGGTGAGAAAGAAGAACGCGAACGGCGTCCAGAACCCATGCACCGTGCCGTTGCCCAGGTCCTGGTAGGACGCCAGGAACTGGCGCATGCCCGCCTGGTCGAGGCCCCGCGTGGCGCCGGTCACCGAGAACAGCGTCCACGCCAGCGTCCACGACTCGATGTAGCAATAGTAGATCAGCACCACGAGCGGCATGAACAGCCCGAGGACACCGAGATACTTGGCGAGCGGATTCTTCCAGAGCCGGTCGAACATCCCCGGCACGGAGCCTTCGCCATACTGTCCACCGTGCCGCCCCACACCCCACTCGATCCACATGAGCGGAATGCCCACGAGGATGAATGCGATGAAGTACGGGATCATGAACGTCCCGCCACCATTCTGCGTGAGCTGGTTGGGGAAACGGAGGAAGTTCCCCAGGCCCACGGCATTGCCGGCCATGGCGAGGATCAGGCCGATACGGGAACCCCACTGCTCGCGGGGCTGAGCGGTGTCGGTCATCGGGGTACGGGTTGGATGGTGGAGGTCACGGGTCGCGGGTCACGAGTCGCCAAACCCGCGACCCGAGACTCGCGACCGTCAGGCGCTATAGTTTGGTGCTTCCCTCGTAATCGTCACATCATGCGGGTGCGACTCGCGGAGGCCGGCGGAGGTGATCTGCACGAACTCCACATCGCGCCGAAGTGCCTCGATATCACCCACGCCGCAGTAGCCCATCCCGCTCCGGAGCCCGCCCACCATCTGGAAAAGGACGTCGGCGACGGGGCCCTTGTACGGCACCCGGCCCTCGATGCCCTCGGGCACCATCTTGGACGGTGCCAGCTCGCCTTCCTGGAAATAGCGGTCAGCCGAGCCATCCTGCATGGCGGCAAGGCTCCCCATCCCGCGGATCATCTTGAAGCGGCGGCCCTCGGCGAGTACGCTCTCGCCGGGGCTCTCCTCGGTGCCAGCCAGCATGGAACCCATCATGGCGGATGACGCTCCAGAGGCGAGCGCTTTCACCACGTCACCCGAATACTTGATGCCACCGTCGGCGATGACCGGCACGTCGCCGGCGCCGCGGAGCGCGTCCATGATGGCGGTCACCTGCGGCACCCCCACGCCGGTGACGACGCGGGTGGTGCAGATACTTCCGGGGCCGATGCCCACCTTCACGGCATCCGCCCCGCGGCGTACCAGCTCGCGGGCGCCGTCTTCGGTGGCGATGTTGCCGGCGATCAGCTGGGCATCGGGAAAGGCCTCGCGCAGGAGCGAGAGCGTCTGGAGCACCCCTTCGCTGTGGCCGTGCGCCGAGTCGATGATGATCACATCGGCACCGGCATCGAGCAGCGCCGCCGCCCGGGCCTTGTCGCGCGGCGAGCCACCCACGGCAGCGGCGACGCGGAGCCGGCCGTGCTGGTCCTTGTTGGCATTGGGAAAGTCACGCCGCTTGAAGATGTCCTTGACCGTGATCAGCCCCTTGAGCACACCGTCCTGGTCCACCACAGGCAGCTTCTCGATGCGATGCTTGGCGAGGATCCGCTCGGCGTCCTCAAGGCTCGTGCCCACCGGCGCGGTGACGAGGCGTTCCTTCGTCATCGCTTCCTTGATGGGCTGGTCGAGGTTCCGCTCGAACTGGAGGTCGCGATTGGTGATGATACCCACCAGCCGGCCGCTCCCGTCCACGATGGGCACGCCGGAAATGCGAAAACGGCGCATCAGCGCCGCCGCTTCCCGCACCGGCCGCTCGGGACCCAGCGTGATCGGGTTCATGATCATGCCGCTCTCGCTGCGCTTCACCCGGTCCACCTCGGCCGCCTGCCGCTCGACCGACATGTTCTTGTGGATGACGCCGATGCCGCCGGCCCGCGCCATGGCGATGGCCATGTCGGCTTCGGTGACGGTATCCATGGCGGCGGAGATGAGCGGAATGTTGAGCGGGATCTTG
>DASSOW010000476.1:0-2172 GCA_035700175.1 Gemmatimonadales bacterium
GAATGGCCGTGATAGCATCCGGTAAACTTCACGATTCCACGCCGGCCGGTGGCAGCCCGTGCCAGGCGTACTGCGCTCATCACCGCCTCGGTGCCCGAGCTCACGAAGCGGATCATCTCCACCGCCGGCATGGTGGCGACGATGCGCTCGGCGAGGCGGATCTCCAGCTCGCACGGAGCACCAAAGGAAGAGCCACGCACCGTCGCCGCCGCCACGGCATCGACCACCCGGGGATGGGCATGCCCGGCAATGAGCGGCCCCCATGACAGCACCAGGTCGAGCAGGGTGTTGCCGTCCACGTCGGTGAGCCAGGCGCCGCTGCCTCGCGCGATGACGCGGGGAGAGCCGCCCACGGCATCGAAGGCACGAACGGGGCTGCTCACGCCGCCCGGCATCAGCGCACGCGCCTCTGCCATGAGGGCGTCGCTCCGCGCGACCATCGTGCCCCGCCCGCTCAGGGCAACTCCGCCAGCCACCGCGCCGCTTCTACTGCGTGATACGTGATGATGGCATCGGCGCCGGCGCGCTGCATGCCCAGGAGGGATTCCAGCACCACCCGCGGTTCATCGATCCAGCCGGCGCGCGCAGCGGCCTTGATCATGGCGTACTCGCCGCTCACGCTGTACGCCACGAGTGCGAGGTCGGTGCGCTGACGGAGGGCGTGGAGCACGTCGAGGTAGGCGAGAGCCGGCTTCACCATCAGCATGTCGGCCCCTTCCGCCGCGTCGAGGTCCGCCTCGGCCATCGCCTCACGGCGGTTCCCGGGGTCCATCTGGTACTGCCGCCGGTCACCGAATGAGGGCGCGCTCCCGGCTGCTTCGCGGAACGGGCCATAGAACGCGCTGGCGTACTTTACCGCGTAGCTCAGGATGCCGCAGTCCTGCTCGCTGGCGTCATCCAGGGCCGAGCGGATTGCACCCACCATGCCGTCCATCATCCCGCTGGGCGCCACGAGATCGGCTCCCGCGAGCGCATGGCTCACGGCCACGCGGCCAAGGATCTCGAGCGTCGCGTCGTTGTCCACCACGCCCTGCTTGAGCACGCCACAATGGCCGTGGCTGGTGTATTCGCAGCAGCACACGTCGGTCAGCAGCAGCAGGTCCGGGAACGAGGCGCGGAGCAGGCGGAGTGCCTGCTGGACGATGCCATCCTGCGCCCAGTTCTCTGATCCCACTTCGTCCTTGGCGGCCGGGATTCCGAACAGCAGCACGGCGCCGATGCCTGCGCTCCGGGCCTCGCGGACGGCGGCGAGCAGCGCATCATCCACCGACAGCTGGAAGACCCCGGGCATGGAGGTGACTTCATGCCGGGAGTTGGTGCCGTGACAGACGAACAGCGGCAGGATGAACCGCGACGGGTCGAGCCGATACTCGCGAACCAGGGATCGAATGCCGGGTGAGGCGCGGAGCCGCCGCGGCCGGGCGGCGGGAAAAGAACGTTGCACGGGGGAAGAGTAGAAACCACCGCGCGGGGCGGAAATCCGAAGCACTACGGAATGGCACGACCCTCGCAGCCGCCGGAACCACAGTTCGCGTGGGTTCGTGGCGGTCCGTCATGCCGTAAGCCGTTACCGGCAAATATCTTGACGGTCAGACGACCAGATTCTTGACACTGCGGGCCCGGAGTGCAGTCGCTTGTCCCGGACGGGCCAATCTTGTACTTTGAACCGTTCTGTATCAGGCGAAGTGGGGTCGCGGCGGTCCTCACATTTCATCTCTGGCCGAGGCAACGTGGATACGCAGACGCTTCAGCACATTGCGCTCTTCGAAAAGTGTCGCCAGTTCACGAAAGCACGCGAGATCCAGGCGGCCGGGCTGTATCCGTATTTCAAGCCCATCTCGGAATCCGAGGACACGGTCGTCACGATCGAGGGCAAGAAGCGGATCATGCTGGGCTCCAACAACTACCTGGGGCTCACGCACCATCCGCTGGTGCTGGAGGCCGCGCAGCGTGCCCTGCACCGCTACGGTTCCGGCTGCACCGGCAGCCGCTTCCTCAACGGCACGCTGGACCTGCACGGCCAGCTCGAGGACGCGCTTGCCCAGTTCCTGAACAAGGAAGACTGCCTCGTCTTCTCCACCGGATACAACGCCAACCTCGGCCTGATCAGCGCGCTGGTGGGCCGGGGCGAGATGGTCTTTCTCGACAAGCTCGACCACGCGTCCATCGTCG
>DASSOW010000477.1:0-3002 GCA_035700175.1 Gemmatimonadales bacterium
ACCGAGCAAATGGTGGATGACCAGACGTATGTCATCGCATTCGAATCGCTCCGCAGCGCCGATCAGGGGAACGCCTATCTCAGCCTTGCGCTGCCGAAATCGGACATTACGGAGTCTGCAGAGAAGCGCTTCGGCGACAACCTGACGCGGCTTGGGCTGGCCGTGATGGTCATCCTGATCGCGGCCTGGGTCGGAACCGACCTGCTCGTTCGGCGTAGCCCGGAAAGTTACCGCGTCCTTGTCCGTCGCTATTACGACGCGTTCTCAACCGGCGGACTCGATTTGCTCGAAGAGGTCGTCGCTGATGACTTTCTCGATCACGACCCGATGCCGGACCAGCCGGCCGGGTTGCTTGGGCTGAAACAGGCCGTTGGCGAGTTCCGCGCGGCCTTCCCGGATGGCGAAATGGTGGTCGATGACCTGGTCGCCGAGGGCGATCGGGTCGTAGCCCGGGTCACGATGAGTGGCACGCACCGGGGCGAATATGCGGGGATACCGGGGACCGGCCGGGCGGTCCGGGCCGAGGGGATCGAGATCTTCCGGGTGGCGCACGGCAAGATCGCCGAAGGCTGGAGCCGGTTCGTGCTCCCGCTCGCCATGATCGAAGAGGTGCCGAACATCCTCGCGGATGGCGAGACCAGCGCCGAGATCGATCTCGACAAGCCTGAAACGGAGCAAATCGGGCCGATCCGGTCAGTGCTCGAAACGGCGGGCCGGCTCTTCGGCCGCAAAGGTTGACGCTGATGGTCATCAATCTCAACGGTGTGTACGGTGGGCGCGGAGCGGTTCCGGTGCGCGCGTCACGGGTCATGCGCCGCCAGCTCGAGGGGGCGCGAGAGGCACGTCATCAGAGCCTGCTCAAGCGGGCAGAATCGCTCCTGCGCTGGATGCATCGCGGGTACGCTCAGGCAAATGCCGGCGATTTGGCGGCTGCGGTCGCATTCAGTGCGCTGGTGGCGCTGATCCCGACCCTGTTGCTGACGCTCTCGGTGGCGGGACTGTTCTTGCACTTCGACCGCATTTTCAAGGAGACGATTTACACGAGCTTCTGGGGGTTACCAAGCAGCCAGGCCGGTGATGCGATCCAGACCGTCTTGACCGCGCGGCGATCGAGCAGTTGGCTCGGCGTCGTGAGTCTCGCTGGATTCGCGTGGACCGGTTCCGGTTTCGTCGGGTGCTTGTCGCGAAGCATGAACCGAATCTACGGTGTGCCGGGTTGTGGATACATGTGCGAAAAGCGCCGGGGATTCTTCGTCATCCTGGCGTTCGCGTTTCTGTTCATGCTCGCGCTGTTGGCCTCGACGGTTCCGACCCTTTTCGTCCGCCAGGACCTCCCGATTTACTTCCAGACATGGGCGCTTTCCGCCGGCCGAAATCAGATTCTGGGGTATGTGATCGCCTTCGTCGCGACGGGCGCCATGTTCCTGATGCTCTACCGCGTGGTGCCGAATGCCGGGCAGCGTGTGGCCGATGTTTGGCCGGGCACGCTGATCGGCGCGATCCTGTTCGTGATCCTGGCCCAGGTCTTCCCGATCTACATTCGCCTCCTCGGCGGCGTGAACCGGTACGGAGCCGCGTTTGGCTTGATGACGCTGCTGGTTGCCTGGTTCTGGATTCTGGCCCATTTGCTCTTGTTTGGAGCCTACGTCAACGCCACGCACCAGCGCCATCGCCTGGCATCCGAGCGCCGCGGCAGGCAACGCGCTCAACGGATCCAGCGGCTTCGCCACCAGCCCTGACGCGGCATGTCCGTGGCCCGGACCGTCGCCCACATGGCGTCCACGTCCACCGCCAGCCGGCGCAGCTCGACCGAGGTCCGTGCTTCGCGCATGTCGATCACCGCGAATTCGACCCAATCGACGTCGCGGTTCTGTGGGAGGCCCGCCGTGCCGGGACCAACGCCTGGGAAGCCCGCGCTGCCGGGGTTGAGCCAGAGCTGATCTCCCACCCGCCACATCCCCTGCACGTGCGTATGGCCGCACGTCATGAGCTCGGACCCGATCCACTCCCCCACTCCGGCCGGGTGACTAGCGTGCGTTATGTCATCAAGAGAATCCGGGGTGGCATGGAACGCACGCAGCAACCGGTCGTCAGGCAGCGGAATCGCGATTGTCATCGGGAGTTCGCGCAGGAACGTGACGTGCTCAGGCCTCAGGCGAGCCGCGGTCCAGGCGGTCAGGTCGATGGTCTGGGCCGAATCAGGCGGCTCGGCAGTTAGCGGGTGATCGGGGACGAGCCAGGCGTCGGTGTTCCCGCAGACTGTCGGTATCCCCCGCTCGCGGATCCGGTCGATGACATCGGCTGGTTGCGGACCAAGGACGGCGAGGTCACCGAGGCAGATGATCTGATCGGCACCGGCCCCATCGAGCTCGGCCAGGACCGCGTCAAGGGCAACCAGGTTCCCATGGATATCGGAAATGAGCCCGATGCGCATGAAGGCCGTCGCTAGAACGGCTGGATGCCGCCGTCGACGTTGATGCGCTGACCGGTGACGTACGCGCCGTCATCCGAGGCCAGGAACGCGACCACCTTCGCGACATCCTCCGGTGTCCCGAAATTGCCGAGTGGAATGGGCGAGCGCTCGCGCTCAGTCGCCTCTTCGAGCGAGATCCCGGTTGCAGCCGCCCGCCGCATGAGCGCGGCCGCGTACATCTCGGTTTCGATGTGGCCGGGGCTGACGCAGTTGACCCGGATTCCATGCGGCCCGAGTTCACGCGCCAGGGACTTGGTCAGCGCCGCGACACCCGCCTTGGTCGCGCCGTACGCCGCCGACCCCGCCGGCGGGTCTTGGCCAAACACGGAGCCGACGGTCACGATCACGCCCGACTTCTGGGGAATCATCACCCGGGCCGCGGCCCGGCAGCAGGCGAAGACGCCGAACAGGTTGACGTCGATGATCCGGCGGAAAAGCTCGTCGCTCAGCTCCGCGACCGGCGCCCCGCCACCGATCCCGGCATTGCAGACCATCACATCGAGCCGGCCGTGGCTCGCTGCCACGCCGG
>DASSOW010000478.1:0-5079 GCA_035700175.1 Gemmatimonadales bacterium
CGGGCATCACCGAGGTGGAGCGGCGCGCCGTCCGTGACTCCGCCGAGACCGCCGGTTCCAAGCAGGTGTACATGGTGGCCGAGCCGATGGCGGCCGCCATCGGGGTGGGGCTCCCCGTGGAAACGCCCACCGGCAACAAGGTCAACGACATCGGTGGCGGGACCACCGAGATCGCCGTCATCGCGCTGTCGGGTATCGTGTCCGACACCAGCATCCGGGTAGGTGGCGACGAGCTCGACCAGGCCATCGTCCAGTTCATGCGCAAGAACTACAACCTGCTGGTGGGTGAGCCCACGGCGGAGCAGATCAAGATCCGGATTGGCTCGGCGGCCCCCACCGGCGACGAGCGCGAGATGGAGGTCAAGGGCCGGGACCTGGTGTCGGGCATTCCCAAGACGGTCCGGGTCCACTCCGCCGAGATCCGTGAGGCCGTACAGGAGCCAGTGCAGCAGATCGTGGACGCGGTGCGGCGGGCGCTGGAAATTACCCCACCCGAGCTGGCCAGCGACATCGTGGACCGCGGCATCGTGATGACCGGCGGTGGCGCTCTCATCCGGGGACTGGACATCCTGCTGGCGCAGGAAACCGGACTTCCCATTCATGTTGACGAAGACCCGCTGACCTGCGTGGTGCGTGGCACCGGCCGTATCCTCGACGAACACGACAAGTACAAGAGCGTCCTGCAGGTCTAGGGGATGCTGAGCGCATCAGACCGCTCCTATTCCCGGCGTGACAGTGTGGCGCTCGCCGCCTGCGTCGCCGTCGCCATCATTTTCCTCATGCTCTCGGATTCGGCGGGGCAGGCGGTCAGCGCGGCGCTCCGGAAATCCGTCTTCTCACCCGTCGTCTGGCTCCAGTCCCAGGCCGAGCTCGGCCGCACCAGCCGCAGCCGGTTCCGGGCGGTGGTGGCGGCGCGCGATTCTGCCGCGCTGGTGGCGCAGACGGTGCCGGTGCTGCGCGCCGAGAATGCCCGCCTGCGCGACCTGCTGACGCTGTCCCACCGGGTCCAGACCGATTTCATTGCCGCGGAAGTCCTGCACCAGTCCACGGTCAGCGACGAACGGATGCTCCTGATCAATGCCGGGACACGCCAGGGCGTCAGCGCCTTCGAGCCGGTCGTGTCGCCCGAGGGGCTGATCGGTGTCGTGGCGGGCGTCACGCCGACGTCGGCGTCGGTCATGACCTGGGCGCACCCCGACTTCCGGGTGAGCGCCTACGCGGCCGGTGGGCGCGTGGTCGGCATGGTCGCGCCCTCCAGCAGCGCCTCTGCCAGCGAGGCCTCGCTCGAATTTCGGGCGGCCAGTTATCGCGACACCCTGCCGTCGGGCACGCTGATTCTCTCATCCGGGCTGGGCGGCGTCTATCCCAAGGGCATTCCGGTGGGCACAGTGACCGGCGTGGCACGGGAACAGGAGGGGTGGGAACGGATCTACTCGCTCCGGCCTGCTGCCAACCCGAGCGCCGCGGCGCATCTCCTCGTGCTGAGCGCGGGGACCGACAGCACCATCGCGGCCGCATTTCCCTCCGACTCCATTCTCTCGGCCGCAGCGGCGGACTCCATTCGCGCAGCGCACGCCCAGGATTCCCTGCTGCGCGTGCGGATCGCCGATTCCGTGCGTGCGTGGCTCCGTGACTCGATCACGGACGCCAGCCGCGGGACGGGAGACGCATCTGCCGTCCAGCCTCCCGCATCCCGCGTCCCGCGTCCCGCGTCCAGCACCGATCCAGCGCCCTCGCAATGATCTTCTCACGGGCCAACCGCTTCGCGGTCGCGCTGCTGGTGCTCGCGCTGCTCCTGCTCCAGTACTTTGTCCGTCCTCGATTCATTCCGGGCGGGGCGGCGCCCGATTTCCTGCTGATCATGCTCGTCATGCTCGCCTCTTCGACCCGGCCGGGCACCGGAGCGATCACCGGATTTCTTACCGGCGTTCTGGCCGATGCCCTCACGCCCGCCGCGATGGGCGCCTCGATGCTGGCACACTCGATCGTCGGCTATCTTGCCTCGTGGGCGCGTGCAGTCTTCTTCGCCGAAAATTACCTGGTGCACGGCGCGCTCTTCTTCGCGGGCTGCTGGCTGCGCAATCTGCTGGTGCTGGCATTTTCCGGAACTTCGTTTGCCGGATTCCTGCATGAGGCCCTGACCACCGGGGCGCTACAGGCGCTCACCACCGCCATCGCCGGCATGGCGGTGGTGTTCGTGACTCGTGAATGGCTTGACGTCCGGTTGGAAGGATGAAGGCGTGAACGGGTTCGACTCCTACCAGGTACGACGCCGCGCCAGCGGGGCGCGGTGGGTGCTGTCGCTGGCGTTCGCGCTGCTCATCGGGGCGTTCTTCCGGACCCAGATCCTCCAGCACGACAAGTACCAGCTCCGCGCCGAAACCAACCGGCTGCGCGCCATCCCGCTGGAGCCGCCGCGCGGCGCCATCCTCGACCGCAACGGTGAGACGATCGCGGAGAACCTCCCTGGCTTCGCGGTCAAGCTCTTTGCCACTTCGCAGGACAGCCTGCGGGCCACGTTGCATCGCTTTGCGAGCGTGGTCCCGCTCGACAGCTCGGCGATCGGCGACATCGAGCGACGCTGGCGCGTGGCGCGCTACCAGCCGGTGGTGGTCTTCGGCGATGCCTCGTTCGAGATGGTGTCCCGGCTGGAAGAGCGGCGCGCACTGCTCCCGGGGCTCATCATCCAGAGCGAGCCGAAGCGCTTCTATCCCTACGGCAAGGCGGTGGCCCACCTGGTGGGCTACGTCGGCGAGGTGACGGAGCGTGACCTCGAGCAGAACCGCTATCCCGGGGCCGAGGCCGGGTCCATCGTGGGGAAGTCCGGCCTCGAGCGCCAATACGATTCCGTGCTGCGAGGGCGCGCCGGCGTGCGGTATGTCGAAGTGAACGCGCGCGGCCGCCTGGTGCGCGAGAACGTCGGCTCGGCGATGCTGCCGCCCGAGCCGGGGCAGCCCCTCATTACCACCATCGACCTGCCGCTGCAGCGCTTCATCGATAGCATCTGGCCGCCCGAGTTCCGTGGCGCCATGATCGCCATGACACCGAAGGGCCAGATCCGGGCGCTCTACTCGTCGCCATCATACGATCCCAATCTCTTCGTCGGGGGTATCTCGACCGCCGACTGGCGCGCGCTCAATGACAACGTGGACAAGCCGTTGCTTAACCGCGCCATCAACGGCGGCTACCCGCCGGCCTCGCCGTTCAAGCTGGCCACCGCCGCGATGGGACTCAAGCGCGGGCTGATCAACCTGCACAGTGAGATGCCACAGCCGTGCACCGGCGGCTACCGGCTGGGGAACCGCATCTTCCGCTGCTGGAAGCGCGATGGTCACGGCTCGCTCGACCTGATCGGGGCCGTGGCGCAGAGCTGCGACGTCTATTTCTACCAGCTTGGCCTCAAGCTCGGTCTCGACAACATGCTGAGCGACGGCGTGGCCCTGGGCTTCTCGGGGCGGAGCGGGGTGGACCTCCCCAGCGAGCAGGCGTCGCTCTACCCCGCGAGCTACGAGTATTTCGACAAGCACTACGGCCCGCGCAACTGGAGCCCGCCCGCCACGGTGCTCAATTTCTCGATCGGCCAGGGCGAGAATACCCAGACGCTGATCGACATGGTGCAGTTCTATGCCGCGCTCGCCGGCGACGGCATCGAGGTGCCGCCCTATGTCGTGTCACCCCGCGCCGACGTGCCGACCCACGACCTGGGACTGACCGAGGACCAGCTGGCCGGACTGCGTACCGCCCTCATCGCGGTCGTTGAGCGCGGCACTGGCGGTGGCTCGCGGCAGAAAGGCGTCGTGATCGCCGGCAAGACCGGCACGGCGCAGAACTCGCACGGTCTGGACCACGGCTGGTTCATCGGCTTTGCGCCGGCTGACAAGCCGGTGCTGGTGGTGGGCGCCATCATGGAGCACGCCGAGCATGGCTCGGTTGCCGGCCGCTACGTCTCCAAGGTGCTGGCGCGCTACGTACTGGGGCCCGACACCACCAGGGCCCAGGTGAGCACGCCGCCAGTGACGGTCTTCCCGGCGGACAGTGCGCCGCTTCCGGTTGAGATCACTGACAGCGGCGGCCGCCGCGTGGTGGCGCCGACCACCACCGTTCCTGACACCGTGCCGGTGGAACCGCCCCGGTGAGCATGTCGCGCATCGACCGGCCGCTGGCGATCGCCGCCGTCGGCCTGATTACCTACGGCGTCGTCATCCTCTATTCGGCCGGGCAGACCGACGTCGTCACCTCGGCGGAGGGCGTCTGGATCCGGCAGCTGGTCTGGGTCGGGATCGGCGCCGTCGTGGGATTCATCACCTTCCGCACGTCGTTCCGCCTGGTCGAGTGGCTCACTCCTGCCATCTACGCGTTCAGCCTGCTCCTCCTCCTCGCGGTATTGTTTGTCGGGACCGGTGCGGGCACCGCAGCCGGCACCAAGAGCTGGCTCGCCATCGGCGGCCACCGGATCGGCCAGCCGGCGGAACTCGCCAAGCTGGCGACGGTGCTCATGCTGGCCCGGCATCTTTCGTCCCTCAAGGAAGCGCCCCGATCGCTGCGCAACCTCTGGACGCCCGCCCTGATCGTGGGCATCCCCTTCCTGCTGGTCATGAAGCAGCCCGACCTCGGCAGCGCGCTGGTGTTTGTCGGGATTTTCTTCGCGATGCTCTACTGGGCCGGCGTGAGGCCCCGCCTGCTGTTCATGGTGGTAAGTCCCGCCGTCAGCCTGCTGCTGGCCGTCACTACCTGGAGCTGGGGCATCTGGATCGTGCTGGTCGTGGTCCTGATGGTGGTCTGGCGGCCCTATATCTGGGAGTCGGTGATTGTCGTTGGATTGAACGTCGCTACCGGAGTGGCGGCGCTGGTGCTCTGGAACAAGTTGTCGAGCTACCAGCAGAATCGTCTGCTGACGTTCATCAACCCGGAAGCCGACCCGCGGGGGGCGGGGTACCACCTGCTGCAATCCAAGACCGCCATCGGATCAGGCGGATGGCTCGGCTCGGGCCTCACCCAGGGCCCCCAGAAGCGGCTCGCCTTCCTGCCGGAGCAGCACACCGACTTCGTTTTCTCGGTGGTGGGCGAGGAGCTGGGGTT
>DASSOW010000479.1:0-2545 GCA_035700175.1 Gemmatimonadales bacterium
AAACACAGAGGCCTTGGAGTCGGCAAGGCGGATCATGGTGTCCCTCATTGTCCGGTGGGGCGGCCCGACTGGCATGGCACAGGGGTCGTGCTTTAGCCTCGTAGCTTTGCGTCCCCGGTTTTCACCGGGTTTGCCGTTTACCGCGGCCCTCAATGAGGGACGTCGCGATTTCTACTGCCGGAGACGTACTTCGACCATCTCCGATTGCGCTCCAAGCTTCGCCGTATGGACGGTACGACGCAACCACCTGGGCGATCGACAGTGGTGGTGTGACCCGAAAAACCGGCATTTCCCATGCCCAGCTTTGGGTCGCGACAAGATCGCAAATTCCTGCACGCCACACTGTGACGGGCATCACCGCTCGGGGGCCGCACCAGCTCACAGCCGGCGGTCCAAGACTGCCGGAATGGAGGGGTGAATGCGTCTGGCCGTCTTCACAAACCAGTTCCCGGGCCGGCTCAATACATTTTTTGCACGCGACCTGCGCGCCCTGATCGAGTCTGGCATCGAGCTGGAGGTCTTCGCGTTTTACCCCCTTCGCGCCGAGTACTGGTCCGCGGTCCCCGCGCTGCTGGACACCACGGTCCTGCCACGTCACAAGGTGCATCACATCTCCCCGGCGGCCCTGTTGCAAGCCGGTAGCCCCTGGCCGCCGAGACTGGCTCTGTCATTCCTGAGGAGCGCGTCGCCGCTGCTCGGGGCCTCCGTTCGTCAAAGCCGAACGCTTGGCCTCAAGGCGGCATACGTCTCGGCGTGGGCCTGGGCCTGCGTCAAGCGATTTGGCGCGGAGCGCTTCGATCACGTGCTGGCGTACTGGGGCAATCATGCTGCGTCGGCGGCCTACCTGTTTCATCAGCATACCCAGCCGGCGGTGCCGTTCTCGATGCTGGTCCACGCGCGCATGGACCTGTATCACCAGCCGGCGTACCTCGACGCCAAGCTCGCCTATGCGGACAACATCTTCATCGTCTGCGAGTACAACCGCGGTTACCTGCGTGAGCACTTCCCTGCGGTGTATCCGCAGATCGCATCGCGAATCCAGGTCCACCACCTGGGCCTGCCGCTCGAGCAGATTCCCGTGACCCTGGACGACCGCCCGCCGGACCGGCTGCTCGCGGTCGGGCACCTTGAGCCGCTCAAGGGCTTCGCCGTGCTCCTGCGGGCACTCGCGGTGCTCCGGGATCGGGGTCTCACCCCGACGCTCGAGATCGTGGGTGGCGGACCCGACGAGGCTTCGCTCCGGGCGCTCGCGCATGAATGCCAGGTTGCCGGACAGGTAACGCTGCTCGGTTGGCTCAGTGCCGAGCAGGTGATGGCAAGGATGCAGGGCGCGACGATGCTGGTGCATCCGTCCATCGCTCCCGACGCCATGCCCACGGTCGTCAAGGAGGCGCTCGCGTGCGGGACGCCAGTCGTCGCGTCGGACCTTGCGGGAATCCCGGAGATGCTGGACGGCGGGCGGTGCGGAGTGCTCGTGCCGCCGGGGGACGTGACAGCACTGGCCGACTCGGTCGAACGCCTGCTGCGCGAACCGGCAACCCGGCGCGCGCTGGGCGCCGCGGGCCGCGCTCACATGGAAGCGCACTTCGATCTTTGGGAGAACGGACGCCGCCTCGCGCATGTGCTCCGCGACTCTCGCCGCGCTCCGCATGCGGACATGAGCACGGTGGCCTGAGATGGATTCGCCCGCCGTGTCCATCGGTGCCTCGCGCAGCCGCGGCGCCTCCGCGGGGGCTGTAGTGCAGCCGGCCCGGATGCGGATTGGCATCCTCACGCAGTATTACCCGCCCGAAGTCGGTGCACCGCAGGCGCGGCTCGCCGCGCTGGCACGCTCGCTGGCAGCGGCGGGCGACGACGTGACCGTGCTGACCGCCATGCCCAACTACCCGGCCGGGCGCATCCAGCCGGGTTACGGCGGACTGCTGCGCGAACATCGGCAGGCGGGAGTCCGCATCATTCGCAGCTTTATTGCGCCGAGCCAGCGCGCCGCGCTGCTCCCGCGCCTCACCAGCTATTTCTCGTTCGTCGCCTCCTCGACGGTGGCCGGGCTGCTGAAGCTTGGTCGCCTGGACGTGCTGATCGTGGAGTCGCCGCCCCTGTTCCTCGCGCTGGCGGGGATGGCGCTGGCTCGCCGGACCGGCGCGCGGCTGGTGATGAACATCTCCGACCTATGGCCTGAATCAGCGGTCCGTCTCGGACTCGTGCGTGCGGGCAGCGTTGGCCATCGCCTGAGCTCAGCGCTGGAGGCGCGCTGCTACCGGCGGTCGTGGCTGGTGAGCGCACAGACCACGGAAATCGTGGCGAGCATCCGGCGGCGCTTTCCGGGCGTTCCTGCCTGCCTCCTCTCCAACGGGGCGGACTGCGCCGCCTTCGCACCGGATCGGGCGACCCTGGCCGCGCGAGCGGAGCTGGGACCCGCTGATCACTGCATCGCACTCTATGCCGGGCTGCACGGGCTCGCGCAGGGACTCGACCAGCTCCTCGACGCCGCAGCCCTGCTGGCCGCAACGGACCGGATCGACGTCGTGCTCATGGGGGACGGGCC
>DASSOW010000480.1:0-2198 GCA_035700175.1 Gemmatimonadales bacterium
GACCAGGCCGGCCACGGTCATCACGAGGAAGAAGGCGGCGATCCTCACCGGCGATCGCCTGACCCGCCGAGTGAAGGCGTAGGCCGCCGCCCCCAGGGCTGCCCCGAAAGCGGCGTCGGCCAGGAGGACCGTCAGGGCAAAATCGGGCCAGCTGACCGGTGAGTGGGAGCTCACCAGGAACGCGAGCAGCAGGGCCCACGGCAGGGCGGCGAGGAAATACATGCGTCCGAAGGGACGTGGCCACGTGACGCTCACCGATTGCCCCCCTGTCTTTCGACGGGTAACTTGCTCCAGATTCGCGCCCGCTGCCGGGAGCTCCTCCGACACCGGCTTTCAACCGCGCGTGACGGTCATATGCGCCACACCAAGGCTTCAATGGACGGCATGAACGATAGTCAGGCTCGCGCGCCGAGTCGGCACCCGCGCGATGAGGAGTTCCGTCTCCTGGTCGAGGCGGTCAAGGACTACGCCATCCTCATGCTCGATGCCGAGGGCCGCGTCACCAGCTGGAATGAAGGCGCGGAGCGCATCAAGGGCTACACTTCCGACGAAATCCTGGGACAATCCTTCACCAGATTCTACCCCGACGAAGTGGTCGCGTCGGGCTGGCCCAAGCACGAGCTGGAGGTGGCTGCCCGCGACGGCCGCTTCGAGGACGAGGGGTGGCGCGTCCGCAAGGATGGCTCCCGCTTCTGGGCCAATGTTGTCATCACCGCGCTCCGGAACAGCAGTGGCCAGCTCGTGGGCTTCGGGAAGGTCACCCGGGACCTCACTGCCCGGCGCAAGGCGGAAGAGCAGGCGCAGCGCCTGGCGGCCGAGGAGGCCGCGCACGCCGAGGCCGCGCGACGCAGCGAAGAGCTGGCCCGGCTCAACGAGCAGCTGGAGGAGCAGGCCGTCGAGCTGGAGGCACAGACGGCCGAGCTGGAGACGCAGACTGATGAAGTGGCGGCGCAGGCGTCCCAGCTCGAGCGCACCAACGAGGAGTTGCTGGTATCGCTGCAGGAGACCCAGGCGGCGCGACAGGCCGCCGAGTCGGCCCTCGCCGATCTCGACCAGTTTGCCTACGTGGCTTCCCACGACCTCAAGGCGCCCCTGCGCGGCATCGCCAATCTGACCCAGTGGATCCAGGAAGACCTTGCCGGCGGGTTGCCGGCGGAGTCGGCCGAGCACATGCGCCTGCTGCAGGTGCGGGTACAGCGGATGGAAGCGCTGATCGACGGCATCCTGGCCTACTCGCGTGCCGGACGCGCCATGCGGCCCGTGGAGCTGGTGGATACCGGCGCGCTGGTGAAGGAAGTGATCGAGTTGCTGGCGCCGCCGCCGCATGTGCGCATCCGGGTCGCGGAACATATGCCAACCGTTTCCGCGGAGCGGGTGCCGCTGCAGCAGGTGTTCATGAACCTGATCGGGAACGCGGTGAAGCACGCGGGCACCGGCCGGGACTCGACGGTCATCGACCTCGACTGGCGCGAGGTGGGCGACACGATCGAATTTGCGGTGCGCGATGATGGACCTGGGATCGCGCCCGAGTTTCAGGAGCGAATCTGGGGCATCTTCCAGACTCTCGCCCCCCGCGACAAGGTCGAGGGCACTGGCGTCGGCCTGGCGGTGGTGAAGAAAATTGTCGAGACTCGCGGCGGCCGGGTGTCGCTCGACTCGACGGCGGGCAGCGGCGCGGTGTTCCGCTTCAGCTGGCCCCGTATAATGCGTGAGGAACAGCACGAATGAACAGCCGGCCAATCAACATCCTTCTGGTCGAAGACGACGAAGTCGACGTGATGAACGTACGGCGTGCCTTCACCAAGAGCCACATCGTCAATCCGCTGTTTGTCGCCAGCGATGGACTGGAGGCGCTGGACAAGCTGCGCAGCGGCGAGGTTCCCGCCGAGCGGCGCCTCGTGCTGCTGGACCTCAGCATGCCGCGGATGAACGGCCTCGAATTCCTCCGCGAGCTGCGCCAGTCGCCCGAACTGGCGGCCACCACGGTCGTGGTGCTCACCACGTCGAACGACGAACGGGACAAGGTCGAGGCGTACAACCTCAACGTGGCCGGCTACCTGGTCAAGCCGGTGACATTCGACACCTTCCGCGAGCTGATGGTGGCGCTCAACATGTACTGGTCCCTGGTCGAGCTGCCCTGAGATGGGAGTCCCCGTTCACGCGCCAGCCGCCGTGCGCCTCCTGATTGTGGATGACGA
>DASSOW010000481.1:0-2952 GCA_035700175.1 Gemmatimonadales bacterium
GGCGATCGTGGTCGGCGTCCTGGCGGGGGCGGTGAAGTGAGACGGAGGCCGACGCAGTCTCGGAGATAGCATGGAACTCAACAGCGGAATCCCGACCGGCCCCATCGAGCAGAAGTGGGACAAGCACCGCTTCGAGATGAAGCTGGTGAACCCCGCCAACAAGCGGAAGCACACGGTCATCATCGTCGGCTCGGGGCTCGCCGGTGCCTCGGCGGCGGCCAGCATGAGCGAGCTGGGCTACCACGTGAAGTGCTTCTGTTTCCAGGATTCGCCGCGCCGGGCCCATAGCATCGCGGCGCAGGGCGGGATCAACGCCGCCAAGAACTACCAGAACGACGGTGACAGCGTCTATCGCCTGTTCTACGACACGGTGAAGGGCGGAGACTTCCGCTCCCGCGAAGCGAACGTGTACCGGCTGGCTGAGATCAGTGTCAACATCATCGACCAGGCGGTGGCGCAGGGCGTTCCGTTCGCGCGGGAGTACGGCGGGTTGCTGGACAACCGGTCGTTTGGCGGCGCGCAGGTGTCACGCACGTTCTACGCCCGCGGCCAGACCGGCCAGCAGCTCCTGCTGGGTGCGTATCAGGCGCTGGAAAAGGAAGTCGCCCGCGGTGGTGTGGAGATGTACCCGCGGACCGAGATGCTCGATCTCGTCGTGGTGGACGGGCGTGCGCGCGGCATCATCGTGCGTGACCTGGTGACCGGCGAGATCTCGGCGCACTCGGGTGACGCCGTCGTCCTGGGTACCGGTGGCTACGGCAACGTGTTCTACCTCTCTACCAATGCCAAGGGCTCCAACTGTACTGCCATCTGGCGCGCGTACAAGCGGGGCGCGGCATTCGCCAATCCCTGCTACACCCAGATTCATCCCACCTGCATTCCGGTGAGCGGGCATCATCAGTCCAAGCTCACGCTGATGAGCGAATCCCTGCGGAACGACGGGCGCGTCTGGGTGCCGAAGCAAAAGGGCGACACCCGGCCGCCCAACGAGATCCCGCACGACGAGCGGGATTACTACCTCGAGCGCCGTTATCCCAGCTTCGGCAACCTGGTGCCGCGCGACGTGGCGTCGCGGGCCGCCAAGGAGCAGTGCGACAGCGGCCACGGCGTGGGGCCCGGCGGCTATGGCGTCTATCTCGATTTCCACGACGCCATCCAGCGGCTGGGCGAGGAGAAGATCCGCGAGCGCTATGGCAACCTGTTCGAGATGTACCAGCGGATTACCGATGAGAATCCCTACAAGGTGCCGATGCGGATCTATCCCGCGGTGCATTACACGATGGGTGGGCTCTGGGTGGACTACGACCTGATGAGCACCATCCCGGGCCTGCATGTGATCGGCGAGGCCAACTTCTCCGACCACGGCGCCAACCGGCTCGGTGCGAGCGCGCTCATGCAGGGCCTGGCCGACGGATACTTCGTGATACCGATGACGATCGGCAATTACCTGGCCCGGGTTCCGGCGGCCGATCTCGACGAGGAGCATCCGGCCTTCGTGGACGCGCTCGCGAGCGTCAGGGAGCGGACCCGGAAGTTGCTGGCCGTGAATGGCACGCGGAGTGTCGACTCATTCCACCGCGAGCTGGGCCAGATCATGTGGGATAAGTGCGGCATGGCGCGCACCGCGGAGGGGCTGTCCGAGGCGCTGGAGCAGATTCCGCTGCTGCGCGAGCAGTTCTGGAAGGATGTGCGCGTGCTGGGCAGCGGCGAGGAATTGAACCAGTCGCTGGAGAAGGCAGGGCGGGTGGCGGATTTCCTCGAACTGGCGGAGCTGATCTGCCGAGACGCGCTGCACCGGAACGAGTCGTGCGGCGGCCACTTCCGGGTGGAATACCAGACGCCTGACGGCGAGGCGCTGCGCGACGACGAGCACTTTGCCTACGTGGCCGCCTGGGAATACACCGGCGACGGGCATGTGCCCGAGCTGCACAAGGAGCCGCTCACCTTCGAGCACGTGCACCTGGCCCAACGGTCCTACAAGTAAGGGCGGCCTGCAGGCCGCCCGTCCTGAGGAATGCGATGAACTTGCAACTGCACGTCTGGCGGCAGGCCAATGCTCAGGCCAAGGGCCGCCTTGAGACCTACGAAGCCCGCGACATCTCGCCCGACATGTCGTTTCTCGAGATGCTCGATGTGGTCAACGAAGGGCTGATCGCGGGAGGCAAGGAGCCCATCGCCTTTGATCATGACTGTCGAGAGGGGATCTGCGGCATGTGCTCGCTCATGATCAACGGGGTGGCACATGGCCCGATGAAGGGAACGGCCACCTGCCAGCTCCACATGCGGAGCTTCAAGGATGGGGACGTGATCCTCATCGAGCCATTCCGGGCGCTGGCCTTTCCCGTCATCAAGGATCTCTGCGTCAATCGCTCCGCGTTCGATCGCATCATCGCGGCCGGTGGCTACATCTCGGCGCGCACCGGCAGCGCGCCGGACGGCAATGCCATCCCGGTCCCCAAGAGCGATGCCGATCGTGCCATGGACGCCGCCGCCTGCATCGGCTGCGGCGCCTGTGTTGCAGCGTGCCCCAACGGGTCGGCGTCACTCTTCACGGCGGCCAAGATTTCGCACCTGGGACTCCTTCCGCAAGGGCAGGCCGAACGACGCCGGCGCGCAGCGAACATGGTGGAGCAGATGGATGCGGAAGGGTTCGGCGCGTGCAGTCTCTACGGTGAATGCATGGAAGCGTGCCCCAAGGAGATCAGCATCGACTTCATCACCCGGATGAATGCCGATTATCTCCGCTCCGCCCTCGCTGCAGGCGAGCCGTCCTGAAGTACGGCGCCCTGGCGGCAGCGCTACTGCTGTGCCCTGCCAGCACGGCCTCGGCCCAGTCGGCCGAAGAGATCGTTATCGGTGCGTCTGCAACTCCCGCCTTCACCCACATCCTGCCAGCTCCTGGTGCCGGGGGCTCCGTAAACCAGGTGAACGTCGTCGCCCCGTGGGTCATGG
>DASSOW010000482.1:0-2876 GCA_035700175.1 Gemmatimonadales bacterium
GGTGGCCTGGATCCGGATGCCGGCGACCCGATTGCTTCGTCAGCGCCTTCGACGCTTCCTCGCAATGACGCCGGGCCAGCTTCGGCCCGTCCATCCCGCCTATTCCAGTCCCTTCCTGAATCTCACCGTCGCCGCCGTCACCAGCAGCACCGTGAACCCGAGCAGGACCAGTGCCTGGGGCCAGAGCGTGGTGAGCCCGACGCCCTTCAGGAGAATGCCGCGCAGCACTTCGAGGAAGTAGGTGAGCGGCATGAGTGCCGCAATCCACTGCGCCACTTTCGGCATCGCATCGATCGGGAACATGAAGCCTGACATCAGGATGTTCGGCAGCATGTAGAAGAAGCCGAGCTGGATGGCCTGGGCCTGGGTCCGGACCATGGTGGACATCAGCATGCCCACGCCAAGGCTCGCAAGGATGAAGGGAAGGCTGAGGAGGAGCAGGAGCAGAAGGCTGCCGCGGAACGGCACGCGGAAGAGCAGGCTGCCCAGTCCCAGGATCACGAAGATCTGCACGTACCCCATAAGGAGGTAAGGCAGCATCTTCCCCAGCATGATGCTGCTCTTGCCGATGGGCGTGACGACGAGCTGCTCCAGCGTACCACGTTCGCGCTCGCGCACCACCGCCATGCTGGCAATCAGCACCATGGTGAGTGAGAGCAGCACGCCGATGATCCCGGGCACGATGAAGACTGCGGTGCGAACGGCGGGATTGTAGAGCGGCCGGATCGCGATGCTGACGGGAGGTGCCCCACGTCGGCTGGCTTCGACGATCTTCTGGCTCCGCACCAGTGCGGCCTGCCCCGCCGCAGCGATGGCACCATTGGCGGCAAGCGGATCTGACGCATCGACCACGAACTGCGCCTCGGCGCCACGCCCACGCACGAGATCACGGGTAAAGCGGTGCGGGATGACGATGCCGGCCCGGGCATTGCCCGAGGCCAGCCTGTCTTCCAGCTCCGCCCGGCTGTGCACCACCCCGGCAAAATCGAAGGTTCCAGTGTTCACCAGCGCCTGTGCCAGCAGGCGGCTCTCCTGCGTCTGGGCCTGGTCCAGCACCACCAGCTTCTGGTGCCGCACCTCCATCTGGATGGCATAGCCAAAAAGCACCAGCTGCAAGGCCGGGATGCCCACCATCATGGCCACGGTGAACCGGTCGCGCCGAAGTTGCGCGACCTCCTTCCAGAGCATCGGCCACAGGGTCCAGCGCTGCAAGCGAGTGCCCAGGCTCACGTGAGCGCGCCCTCGTCCTTTTCCTGCAGCGAGATGAACACATCCTCGATGCTGTCCATCCCGAACTGCCGCTTGATCTCGGCGGGCGTGCCGACGGCGATCAGCTCGCCGCGCGAAAGCAGGGCCAGCCGGTCGCACCGCTCGGCTTCGTCCATGTAATGCGTGGTGACAAGAACGGTGAGGCCGGCACGGGCCCGCTCGGCGATGATGCGCCAGAAATGGCGGCGGGCGGCAGGGTCGACCCCCGCCGTGGGTTCGTCGAGGAAGACGAGGTCAGGGCGATGGGTGGTGGCGCAGGCCAGCGCCAGCCGCTGTTTCCAGCCGCCCGACAGCGCGCCGGCCAGCTGCTCTGCCCTCGGCGCGAGCCCGAACTCCTCCAGCACTTCATCACGGCGCTTGTTCCCCTCGGCGCCGATCACGCCATAGAGCTCACTGTAGAACTGGAGGTTCTCGCGCACGGTGAGATCTTCGTACAGCCCGAACCGCTGGGACATGTATCCAATCCGCCGTCGCACGGCTTCAGGGTTCGCGACGACGTCGATGCTGGCCACGGAGGCGCTGCCTGATGTAGGCGCGATGAGTCCGGTAAGCATCCGGATAGTGGTGGTCTTGCCGGAGCCGTTGGGTCCCAGCAGGCCGAAGACTTCCCCGCGCGGGATGGTGAGATCGAGCCCAGCCACAGCAACGAGCGAGCCGTAGAGCTTGCGGAGCTGCTCGGTCTGAACAGCAACTGCAGAATGATCCGCAAATTTCACAGATTTCACAGATTGATTGTCGCTCATGGCGACGTTATAGCTGCGGAATCTGCGTAATCTGCGGATTTGTTTTCTGTGGACACAGAGACCCAAATTCCCACCGGTAGAGAGGAGTCGAGCGTCAGTCTCGCGCCGAACAACTGGTCGGCCCGCTCATCTGGCGTGAGGGAAACGCGCGGCGTGAACTCTGCTTCCGGCTGGATGCTGCTGACCGTCGCACGGACGCCGTTGCCTTGCCAGCCATCGGGTGTCACCAGCACATGAGCTCCTGGTTTCACGCGGTCGAGCAGTTTCTGCGGGAGGAATGCCCGCACATACCGCCGAGCCGTGTCCCCGATGATCGCGGCCGGAATCCCTGCGGGGAGCACTTCACCCGGCTCGGCGGCACGCGTGAGCACCACGCCGGCAACGGGGCTCACCAGAACCAGATCCGCCAGCCGCGAGCCGGTGCCCGCAAGATCGGCCCGGGCCTGCGCCAATTCCGCTTCGGCGGCACGGATCTGCGCGGGACGACTCCCGGCCTGCAGCAACCGCAGGGCGTTGCGCGCAGCGTCGCGCCGTTCGGCGGCAACTCGCGCGGCGGCCGCCGCGGCGTCGTAGTCACGCCGGCTGATCACCGTGTCCCGCACCAGCGCGCGGGCGCGTTCGAGTTCGGTCGCCGTGCGGGTCGCCTCTGCTTCCGCAGCCGCCAGCTCGGATTCCGCGCGCGCAATTTCCTGCGGACGAGCCCCTGCCTTGAGGTCACGCACGGCGGCCTCGGCCTGCCGAACCCGCGCCTCGCGCGCCGAGACTTGCGCGCTTGCATCAGCCAGCCCGAGAATCGCAATCGTGTCGCCTGCCTCCACCGCGTCACCTTCGTTCACCAGCATCTGCAGCACGCGGGCGGCCTGT
>DASSOW010000483.1:0-4390 GCA_035700175.1 Gemmatimonadales bacterium
CCATCGGCCGAGCGAGGCCGGCGCCGTCGAGTCCACCGGGCGAAAACTCACGGTAGTACAGCGTGTCGCCTGCGTTGCGCGCGTGCTCCGCCACGAAGGCAGCGAGCAGCCCCTGCCACGTCGCAGGGTCCCGAGCAGGATGCTCGCCCCGACGATGGCGGTCGATGGCCTGAATGATCCTCGTGCGATTCAGCTGGAGCGCACGGTAGCGCTGGCGCAGCAGGGACTCTTCCTTGTGGTGCTGCGCATCGCGATGAAGAAAGAGATCACAGGAACAGGCGCCGACCAGCAGCCGCGCGGTGGTCTGGGCGGTGGCCAGCAGCGCGCGCAGCGCGTTGGCGGCCGCCGGCGCCAGGAAATCAGCCGCGAGCCCTGGTGGCAGCATCGAGCGCACCTCGCTCAGGGTGAGCGGGCTCGCGATGTAGAGGAAGTGGCACATGGAGGCCGGAGCCGCCGGCAGCGTCAGAGGGGCAGGTCGTCGCGCACCAGCACCAGGATGGCCGCCTGCGGGACCACGAGATACTTCTGGTCCCCGTAGGTGATCTCGACGGCCGCCTTGCGGAAGTAGATGGCGTGATCGCCCACCTGCGCCTGCATGCCGCGGCGGGCGGGCTTCCGGATCTCCGCCTTCCAGGGCTCGTCATCGAGGGTGGAGAAGTCGGCCACCGGTTCTCCCGGGCCCACCGCCACGATGAGCCCGCCCTGCACCTGCTGTCCTTCCAGGGCGGTGGCCGGCAGGTAGAGTCCCACGCGGGTGCGTTCCTCGCCCTCGTCGGGGCGGATCAGCACCCGGTCCCCTACCACCAGGAGCTGCGGGGGAGGAAGCTTCCTCGGGTCCGGCATCACTCGTCCGCTGCCGCTTCCATCTGGTGCACGGTGATTACCTCGATCACCCGCAGCCGGCGCATGCCGGCGGGCAGGCGAAGCGAGATCTCCTCGCCTTCCTGGCGGTCCTTGAGGGCGCGGCCCAGGGGAGACGCCAGGGAGATGTGGCCCGCGTCGATATCCATCATTTCCGCCAGCACCAGCATGTAGGTGTCGGTTTCGTCAGACTCGAGGTCGAGCACGGTCACGCGCGACCCCAGGCCGACCCGGTCAGTGGGGGCCTCGGTGCTGGCGAGCTGGGTCAGCTGGTTGAGCCTGGCATGCAGCTGGCCCAGCCGCGCCTGCACAAACTGCTGGCGCTCGAGCGCCGCCTTGTATTCCGAGTTCTCCCGCAGGTCGCCCAGCTCGACCGCCTGGGCAATGGCCTGTGGAAGCGTCACATTCAGCTCTCGGCTGAGCTCGTCGATTTCTCGGCCCAGCTTCTCACGCATTTCACGGATCATGGGAGTATCGATAAGGGACAATAAACACAGGGCCCGGGACCGCTCGGCCCCGGGCGTCGAACATTAGTGTCTATAGTATAGAGCGGGGCGGCGGAAGGGGGAAGCGCTGAGCGCTTAGCGCTCGGCGCCTTTCGCCTTTAGCTTTCAGCCTTCAGCTCAGTCAAGGACGCTCTCCGTGCGCATGTTCCAGCTTCGATACTTCAAACTCGTTCCCCTGGCCGCTGCCGTGCTGGTGCTCAGGGGCTTTGCCGTCATGCACCTGCACCTCAAGGCCACCGTCCCGGCGGCCGATGCCACGGTCCGGCAGGCGCCGTCGCAGCTCCTGCTCATGTTCAGCGCGCACCCGGAGCCTGCGCTCTCGCGGGTGCAGCTCGTGGGTCCGGACAGCAACATGATCAAGACGGGCAAGCCAGCCGCCGGCGCAGATTCGCTCACGCTCGCGATCCCGATTGACGGGAAGCTGGCCCAGGGGCGCTACACCGTGCGCTGGCGGGCAGCCGGCCGTGATGGTCATCCAGCCACCGGGGATTTTGCCTTTACCGTGGGAGCCTCGGGTGGGGACAACTCGGCGGCGGCTGCGACGGTGTCACGGGATCATTCGGCGAACTGAAGTTGAGAGTTGAGAGTTCAGCGGCAGGTGCACCTTCGCGGTGTAACGCATGACTCTCAACTCTCAACTTTCAACTCTTAACTCCCCATGGACCCCACTCCCCTCATTGACGCCGCTGCGCCGGTGCGCTGGGTCGGATTCCTTGCGCTCTTTCTCCTCGTCGGGGTCCTGGTCTTCGTCGTGCTGGTGCGACGGCGGCTGGGTACAGCGCAGCCGGAGCTGACCGCCGCGCTGGCGGCACGAGCGCGAGTGGCGGGCGTGCTGGCTGCATTGGTGCTCCTGTCATCGCTCGCGCTCAAGCTCTATTTCCAGGTACGGGCCTTCGCCATGCCGGGTGACCCGCTGACCTGGGCCGAGGCCCAGCCGATCCTCACCACTACCAGTTGGGGACATGGGTTTGAGTGGCAGGGGGCCGCCGCCCTGGTGGCGCTTGTCGGCCTCATGATCGCTGGACGGACTCGGGCGGGCTGGGCGCTGGCGCTCGCTGGAATAGTGGGACTGCTCGCAAGCTTTCCGCTGACAGGCCATGCGGTGGAGCATCCGCTCGGTCCGCTGGTCGGCGTTGCCCTTCAGGGACTCCATCTCGCGGGGGCCTCGCTCTGGCTCGGTACCCTCGCGCTCATCATGGGGGCGGCCGTGCCCGGGCTCAGGCGTGCTCCGGACGGTGAGGCGCTGCTCGCGCGCCTGGTTGAGGGCTATTCGCCGCTCGCGCTCACGGGAGCAGGCACGGCGGCCGGGGCCGGCGTCCTCATCAGTCTCACCACGGTGGCCTCCTGGCCAGCACTTCTCGGCACCACCTATGGACGGACGCTGCTGGTCAAGCTGGTAGTGCTGTCGGGAGTGATCGCGCTCGGTTTCTACAACTGGCGCCGAGTGCGGCCGGCGCTGGGGGCGGCAGCGGGAGCGCAGCGACTCACCCGCTCGGCATCGGCCGAGCTGGCCATCGGAACCCTGGTGCTGGCGGTGACGGCGGTGCTGGTGGCCCTACCTGCACCGGGACTCAATCACTGATGAAAAGACTCTCTCCTTTCCTGCTGCTCGCGGTGCTGGCGTGCGCCGGTGGGGCGACGACCGGCTCGGTCGCGCCGGCCGTGGCCTCCGATGCCGCCGCCGACTCGCTGCTCATGGATGTGCACGACGCCGATTCCACGATCCAGGTGGAACTGCGCTATGCCACGACCAGCAACTTCACCGGCGCGGTGCTGCCGGGGTATGAAGGCAACACGGCGTACTTGCGGCGGGAAGCGGCCGAGGCACTGGGGCGGGTGCAGCGCGACCTGCGGACGGAGGGGCTCGGGCTCCGCATTTATGACTCCTACCGGCCGGTGCGCGCCACGCAGGGGATGGTGCAGTGGGCGGAGCGGACCAACCAGGTCCATTACCTGGACGACGGGTATATCGCGCGGCGGAGCCAGCATAACCTGGGCGTGGCGGTGGACCTCACACTGGTCAATCTTGCCACCAACCAGCCACTGGAGATGGGGACGCCGTTTGATACCTTTTCCGAGGCCGCCCATACGGCCAACGCCACCGGGATCGCGCGGGCCAACCGGGACCGGCTGGTGCGCGCGATGGAACGTGAAGGCTGGACCAACTATGCACAGGAGTGGTGGCACTTTACGTTCAGGGTTCCCGACCCCGTCGCCTTTGATCGGGTGATTCGCTGATTCCTTGATTTTGAGGGGCGGACTCGATAACATGCCACCTCTCGGACCGGCCCCCGGTCCCATGTCTTCATTCCGACAGGAACCGTCTGTCATGGCTTTGTGGACTCGTGTGGCCTGCCGTTTTCGCCGGTGGGTGCCCGCCGTCCTGATCCCGCTCGCCACCGCGGCCTGCATCGGGACGTCGTCGCAGTACCCGCAGAGCACCCTGCATCCCAAGTCCGACTTCACCCGCCTCATCGATGGTGTTCTGATGAACACCGTCTGGGCGGCCATTGTCGTGTTCATCCTGGTCGAGGGTGCGCTGGTCTGGGTGGTGTTCCGCTACCGGGGCAAGCCCAATGATCCGGAGCCGCGGCAGGTGCACGGCAATACCACCCTCGAAATCATCTGGACCGCCATTCCGGCGCTGCTGCTCGCGATCATTTCCGTGCCCACGGTCAAGGCCATCTTCCAGACCTATGAAGTGCCCAAGGACGCGCTCACCGTCGAGGTAATCGGGCACCAGTGGTGGTGGGAGTTCCGCTACCCCGACTACGGCGTGCGCACGGCGGATGAGATGCACGTGCCGGTCGGCAAGATGGTGCTGCTCAAGATGAAGACCGAGGACGTGCTGCACAGCTTCTGGTCGCCGGAGTTTGCCGGCAAGCGCGACGTCTTCCCCAACCGCCCCAACACGCTCTGGTTCACGGCGGACACCACCGGCTACTTCTCGGGCCAGTGCGCCGAGTTCTGCGGCACCCAGCACGGCCGGATGGGCTTCGAGATCAAGTCGACGTCGCCGGACG